>BOAV01000029.1 GCA_026002045.1 Spirochaetia bacterium
CCAAAAGAGGGAACGAACATACGGGCGTTATTGCCCCAACCCTGGGTATAGGGGCCTTTGATCCCTTTCCGGTCCCGGAAAGCCACGAGGACATCGTGCCATTCAGGAATGGTCGACGGGGGCTGGAGTCCCAGTTCGTCCAGCCAGTCCTTGCGGATCATCAAGCCCTGGGAATAGAGGAGCTTTTCACCGTCCCGGAAAAAGGGATAAGCATAGTAGCTGCCTTGGTCGGACCGTGCCATCCGGGCATAGTCGGGATGGGCTTGCAGGTAGGCTTTCAGATTGGGGGACCATTTGTCGATAACATCATTCAGTTTGATGATGACCCCGTCGGCGATGGCCTTTTCCGGGCCGCCAACGTAATCGGTAATCCAGGCCCGCTCGATTATATCCGGCAGCCCGTCACCGCTGGCGATCATCAGGTTAAAGGCTTCGGCAGCGGCGGTGGCGGGGGGATGCTGAAATTCGATCTTGATGCCGGTCCGTTCCATAAGCGCCTTGCCAATGGGTTCCTCCCCCCGGCTGGTGTAGTTGGCATACTCGTTGGCATCAAGCGGAACCCAATAGGTAAGCGTTACATCCGTCTTGATGGGAAAGGATCCTGCCGATGTAGCGGTGGCCCCCCCGGATGCCCCAGTTGTTTCGGTCTTCTTGCAACCGACAAAGGCCAAAACAATAGCCAAAGCGGTAAGAATACATCCGAAAAGAACTCGTTTCTTCATACTAAATCCTCCTGATAATATTTCAATCTTTAGCATAAATAGAGAACCGTGAAAAATCCAGCTTTATATTTGGATTATTCCGATATCCGGTTACACGCGTCATAATATTCGGTGCACATCAAGAGAAAGGCCCCCATACCATGCAGATCGTTCTGCACCGTGGGGCGGTCGATATAGAACTGATAATCCCCCACGCCGGTCCCGATGCAGACCTTGGAAAGGATAAGGTTTTCCCCCTCAAAGGTCAGGGACTTGATGATCCCCTGATACGCCTTATGGATATACTTCGTATATGACCGGTGGATCAGGCCCTTTTTAATGGCCTTGGCAATCGCATAGGTATAGAGGCACGAACAGGATGTCTCAAGCCAGTTCCCCGGTTTATCCCCCTTGTCCACCACCTGATACCAGAGACCGCTTTCCTCATCCTGAAAACGGATAAGGGCGTTGATAATATCGAGCTCCGCGTTGACAAATTCCTGCCTGCGCTGATGATCCTCCGGAATATAGTCCAGGATGTCCATAATGGCAACCGCGTACCAGCCGATGGCCCGGCCCCAGAATTCGGGGGAAAGCCCGGTTTTCTTGTCCGCCCAGTCTACAACTTTGGAATCGTCCCAGGCGTGGTAGAGCAGCCCGGTTTTTGGGTCCGTCATGTTGACCCGCATCAGGTTCATCTGCTGATAGACGGTTTCCCAAAAATAGGGCCTGTCAAAATAATGGGCGTACATGGCGCTGTAGGGGCCGATCATGTAAAGCCCGTCGAGCCACATCTGGTTTTCGCGGTGGTATTTATGCCAGAACCCGCCCCTGGCATTGGTGGGCCACATTTCCACAACCGGCGCAAACCGGTCGAGCACCTTCTTGTACCGTTCATCTTTGGTCACTTTATAAAGGTTGAAGAGCAGAATGGCGGGCTGCATATCGTCAAATTCGCGGACATCGCAATAACGGATCTCCCCGTTTTCATCGACAAAATAATCCACCCATGCCTTGATGTAATCGTAGTACTTCTGCTCCCCGGAAAGGAGAAAGGTCCGCTCCACCCCGGAAAGGAACACCCCCTGATGGTAATGAAAGCGGTTTGCCGGGGGCAGCTCATTTACAACGGCGAATTTGCGGATCAAGGTATCCGCCCCCATTTTTGCATAGTCTAGCGCGGTTTTATTTGTTTCAGGCATAGTGTTTCTCCTCTTAGATTAAGACAATTCAGGGGATTTTAATATTCCCTGGGGCCAGAAGCCGTATTCATAGGTCCAGGCCGGGCCGATGCTGCGCCAGGAGTTCGGGTCCCAATAAGCGCGGTCCCGGTTATTTGCGTGGAGCTGGCCGAAGGTGTTGATCCGGTTACCAAAATAGACCACATCAACTTTATGAAGTTTCCCATCGGCAAGCCCCTTGAGGGTGAGCCGGTAGGGGGAATAGGCAATGACCCCCTTGTCTTCGCCGTCAACCGCAACCCGCAGCAAATGCCCCCGGTAACAGGTTGCGGCAACAGTCAACGCCCCTCCGCGGCTTTCCGCTTCCAGGTGGTAGGTGATATTCCCGCCGTAGAAGGGCAGCCCCTGGCGGGTAATGTCGCCGAAGGCCAAGGTGCGGACCGGCTTTGTCAGGGTGCTCACGGTTCCCCGCACTTCTACGCCGAAATCGCCCAGGAGATAGAGCGCTTCGATATTCACACCGGGGCCGTAGGGTATGCTGAGTTCCAGACTATTGGAACCTTCCTTAATGGGGGGCAGCTTTACCCTGCCGATACAGTGGTCAACATACCAGCCCGCTGCCGGACCCGCCGCTTCCCCGTTCAGGGTGACAGTGGTATTGGCTGCGTTTTCCAGTGCAAGTTCCGCGCCGCTGATGGCCAGCTCACTCCCAAAGGTATAACGCAGACGCAAAGTATTGGGCGTAGTGGTGTCACGGGCGACCCAAGGCTGGGCCACCGCCTTCTTCCTGATGGGCCAGCCGAGTTCGATGCGTACCACCTTATCCAGCCGCAGAATTTCTTCCCGGGGGCGCCAGGCGCCCTTATCCAGCGCATATTCAGCCATATCCAGCAGGAGCACATTTGGTTCATGGAGGGTAACCGGAACCGGGCCGGTAAAGCTGGTATAGGGCGGTTCTTCATCCGAGGGACGCGCGGCGATATAAGACGCCGCATTGGTAAGGAGTTTCGGCCTTTCGGCAGCAATAGTAGGTGTCCCCTTATCCAGCCTCACCAAAAGGCTGTCATGCTCATAGAAGGGATAGATGATGACGGTATTACCCTGCTCCTGCTCCACCGGAAGGGGCGAAATGTCCCCGCTTATGGTGTCGTACCGCGTGACCGCCCAGATACCCCGTATGCGTATATGGAGCAGGTCCCCCGCCGGGAGATCGGGGTTCACGGGTTTATCCGCATGGGCGATGAAGAGCCACCGCACACCGCCCGCTTCTTCCCGGAGCTGGTAGATCAGATTTTGGGTCTCCACCCCCGAATCGTCCCGGATATCAAGCTCCCGGACGGTATCAAGCGCCCCAAGGACGGCCAGCCGCTCAAAGCCGAGGCGTTCGCTCCGTTCCCAAAGCTTAAGACCCCCGTCATTCTGTTTGGCGTCCAGGTATTTCGGCGCATCCCCCAGGAAGATGACCCGGCCCCCGGCGTTACGGAAGGCCTCGATCCGGCGGAGGGTCGTTTCCCGCATGGTCTCCATGCCGGGGACAATAATCACCTCATAGTTCATCTTCCCCACCGGAAAGGATGCGCCGCTTTTGATCTCCGCGGGATCGCAGAGTGAGGGCAGGGTGGACTCGCAGATATAGTCGAAGTCGATGAGTCCCTTTAAGAGCCAGTCGCAGAGGTCCTGGAAATTCCGATCCATCTGTTCCCGTATGGTTTCGGTCTTTTCCTGGGGCCCCCAGTGGAGCCAGTAACTTTCGATGGGGTGGAGTACCCCAACCCTGACGACCGCCTTGCCCCGTGTCAGGGCGGATGCTATCCTTGCAAAATGATCTTCTATATATGAGTACTGTTCGTACCACGGGGCCTGATAGTTAAAGGTACCGGGATAGTCCCGCTTGGCCTCACCGTTCATGGAGACCCAGGACAGATGGGGCACCCGGACCGTAACCCCCAGACATGCCTGCCAGTCCCCCTGAAGCTTGTGTCCCCGGAAATCAAAGTCCCAGTTGGTCACCCCGTACAGTTCCGAAAGCATCCCCGGATAGCCGTACTGATGGACCGCCGACTGGGTCTGTTTGGCGGTGGTGAATTCCCGCCTGTCGCAGAGCATATCGATTCCGGGAAGCTGGAAGGAACGGTAGGAGCGCATGGCCTCCCCCAGGGCATGGGTCTGGCTTTTCAGGGTGGGTTCTTCCATCATGTGGCCGGTAAGCATAAGGCCGTGGGCCGCGCACCAGGCGCCGCACTGATCCGCAAAGGCCTGGGCAAAGCGTTCGGCGATATGATCGTGGTAATGGTAGCGCAGGGGAGACGGCCTATTCCGGGGAAAATCCCAGAGGAGTTCGGGGATGCCGTCAATCAGGCTTTCCCCGTTATAGGCGGCCTTAAAGGTTTCCCCGATATCATCTGTCCAAGGAAGGGTTACGTCCCGGTCGTCACGGGCAAAGCCCAGGGTTCCCTTCCGTGAAAACTGGGGTTCATCGGTAAAAATGGCGGGAATTAAAGCGCCGAAGTCCCCGGCGAACCGCTTTTCATACCGGTTATAGGTTATTCTGATAAATTCAGCTATGGCCTTGGGGTCCAGGGTATTTATGTATGTCTGGTTGTTGTACCAGGGATCGCTTTGGGGCTGTTCAGCATAGGCATAGAGTTTGATACCCGCTGCGGACTCATCGGCGGAATCCTCCGCCTTGATACGCCGGTACCCTTCGAGATCGCCGGCTTCGTCCAGACTCACATCAAAACAGGCGATAAGGGCGCCGTCTTTTTTGGGATGGCGGGTCAGCCGCAGATACCGTATACGGTACTGTTCGTTTTTGGTGACAAGCCCCCCCGCCGCGCCCGAAGGCCAGCGGTCCTCATCGTAAAGCCACGCGAGCATCTGTTCCCGGCGGGCCTTTTCCACACAGGCGCCCACGATGTCCATATATTCATCACTGAGATAGGGGGTCGCCATGCCGGTACGCACATGCATGTGGAAGCCGCCGAATCCCATCTTTTTAAGCTGCTCAATCTGCCAAACCAGTTCATCCCGGTCAAGTTTGGTATTCCACGCCCAAAAAGGGGTTCCCCGGTATTCACTGGAAGGATTTTTGAATTCCTGAGCGGTTAAAGGTTTTTCCCGTTTTGGGTAGAGCATATTTTCTCCTTAATAATAATTATTATAAAGGAAATATAAAATATTCAGTCACGTATTTGGATTGTGTCGACTTTTTGCCTATGGTTCGCCTATTCCCTGACCGGGGACGCAGGGCGGATTACCGGGTTGCCCGGTGCGCTGCGGGAGAAAGAACAGGCCCGGCGGGCCGCCTCTTCCGGCAGGGTAGCGAAGGCGCAGAACTCCTTCATTTCGATGGCGTCCACCAGACGGCCCGGCACACCCCCGGCTTTTATGAGCAGCTCCGCCACATCCCGTGCGGAAGCGCCGTGATGCCGGCCCAGTCCCACATAGACCCGTGAGCCGCCTTCACCGCTGTCGCCGGCAAAACCGCTCCGGCCCGGTCTGCTGTTAGCCCCGCCATGGGGGCCGCTACTACTGTGCGGACTGCCGTGGGGGCCGCCGCCGTAAGCGCCGCTGCCATGGGCGCCGCCCCGTGGGCTGCCCTTCGGGCCTGGCCGAAAGCCGCTGGGTCCGCCGTGCCGCGCCTCACCCCAGGAACTGCCGCCGCTGCGGCCCGGTCCAAAACGGCCCCGGCCCGTGTCCCGAAACTTGCCTGTGTCCCGAAAGGACTCCTCGGAAAATTCCGTCACCACCCCGTACCGGGAAGGATCCAGCAGTTCCCCGTAGCTCAAGGAAACCAAAGCCTCTACCGCCCGCTCCGGCCCCAGCCGTTCAATTAGCTGTCGGCATACCTTGGCAAGAAAGGGGGATACGGCATCGGATAAGGCCGTATCATCCGCTGCGGATTCTGCTGCCGCCCTGGAGGCTTCCGTCACCGGAACCGGCGTTTCCGTCATCGCGGTTTCCGCAGACAAGGCTGCATCCGCTGACTCGGCGGAAGGTTCCGCAAGAACTGCGTCAGGAGCCGGGATTTCCTCGTCGGGCAGGCTGGCCACCACCGACGCCACGATCCGGCTGCGGATAGCCTTCATCACCGATTTGACGGCGGGGACCTTCATCCAGAGAATTTTGCTGCCAAGGGTCCGTTCCATGCTCCGGGAAAGGTGGCTGATCCGGCCCCGGTCCGCCGGAAGGGCAAAGCTGATCGCCCGCCCACGCCTGCCCGCCCTGCCGGTCCGGCCGATGCGGTGGATATAGCTTTCACGATCATTGGGGAGGTCCCAGTTGATCACATGGGTGAGCCGTTCGATGTCCAGACCGCGGGCGGCCACATCGGTGGCTACCAGAATCGTTGTCATCTTTGAACGGAAGCGCCGCAGGGTCCGCTCCCGTGCCTCTTGGGAAAGATCCCCGTGGATGGCCTCGGCAGAAAAGCCCGCTTCCACCAGGCGGCGGGTAAGATCATCGGTTTCCCGCTTGGTGGCGCAGAAGATAAGGCCGTAAAAAACCTCCGAACTGTCGATGATCCGGCGCAGCACTTCCAGACGGTCTTCCCGTTTCAAAATCGTATAAAACTGGTCCACCGCGGGTTTTTCGTCATCCGGGGCGGTATCCTCCAGGATTTCCACCTCTCCAATATGCTGCCGGATCACCTTGAGGATGGCATCGGGCATGGTGGCGGAAAAAAGGGCCACCCGGCGGTCCGGTTTGACCGCACCCATGATTTTTTCCACATCCTCGAAGAAGCCCATGTCCAGCATCTCGTCCGCTTCGTCCAGAATGAACCAGTCCACGGCGGAAAGGTCTAAAACCTTCCGTTCCATCAGGTCCATAATACGACCGGGGGTGCCTACCACCACTTCGGTCCCCCGCTTCAGGTCCAGAATTTGGGTTCTGATGGAGGCCCCGCCGTAGACCGCCGTGATTCGGGGGCCGGCAGCGGCTGAGCCGTTCCCGGAGGGCGCAAGGGAGGCAATTTCACGGGAAACCTGCAGGGCCAGTTCACGGGTGGGGGTTAAAATCAGGGCCCGGGGGGCGTGACCACGGCTGGTAATCCGTTCCACCAGGGGGATGCCAAAGGCGGCGGTCTTGCCGGTCCCGGTTCGGGCCCTAACAATAACATGGCCTGAGTCCGCCAGAAGCCGGGGCAGGGCGATGGTTTGAATGGAGCTGGGGCTGGTAAAACCCTTGCGGGTTAGGGCTTCCAGTACGGCATCGGATAAACCGAAGGATGAGAAAGGATGGGATTCGTCTGTGGTCATATATTCATAAGTATAGAGCAGATTCTTCTATTATGTAACCATGGTCAAGGCAACAAAAAAGCCGCCCTTTCGGACGGCCTTTTCTTTAAAACGACAACCGGGGTTTACTGTCCGGTAGTTTTGTCCGCAGCGGCGTCGATTTCGGCAAGGATGGAAAGCTCCGTTTCCTTGTCGAAGTACCGGGCCTTGTCCATTTTGGGGTTAAAGTTAACGGTATCCCCAACCTTGAACACATAGTGGGACTCGGTGCGGGCAACCAGGGGCTGATTGCTGCCGGTGGTCAGCCAGAGATGGATATCGGCGCCCAAGGGTTCAACCACGGTGGTCTTAACCGGCATCACATTGTCGCCGCCGCCCTTGTCGGAATAGATCAGGTCTTCCGGCCGGATGCCGAAGAACACTTCCTTACCCACATATTTCTTGAGATATGCCGCATGTTTGGCATCGGGTTTGAGCTTGAAGGACCCTTCGTCAATCACCACGGAACCGCCCTCTTCCGACACCTTGACGGTGAGGAAGTTCATGGGGGGGGACCCGATGAATCCGGCGACAAACTTGTTCACCGGGTGGTTGTAGAGGAACAGGGGGGACCCAATCTGCTGGATCTTCCCGTCCTTCATAACGACGATCTTGTTCGCCATGGTCATGGCTTCTACCTGGTCATGGGTAACGTAGATCATGGTGGCGTTAAGGTCCAAATGCAGCTTGGAGAGCTCGGCGCGCATGCTTACCCGGAGTTTGGCGTCCAGGTTGGAAAGGGGCTCGTCAAAGAGGAATACCTTGGGGTTACGGACGATGGCGCGGCCTACGGCGACACGCTGGCGCTGACCACCGGAAAGGGCCTTGGGCTTGCGGTCAAGGAACTTCTCGATGTCGAGGATACGGGCCGCTTCATGGACCCGGCGGTCGATTTCGCTCTTTTCGACCTTCTTGATACGGAGCCCGAATGCCATGTTATCGTACACGGTCATATGGGGATACAGGGCGTAATTCTGGAATACCATGGCGATATTCCGGTCCTTGGGGGGAACGTCGTTCATCAATTCCCCGTCGATATAGAGCTCACCTTCGGTGATGTCTTCCAGGCCGGCGACCATGCGGAGTGTGGTGGATTTACCGCACCCGGAGGGGCCTACAAAGACGACAAATTCCTTGTCCTCTACCACGATGTTGGCAGCGTCCACGGCGCGGACATTGCCCTCATACACCTTTGAAATGCCTTTCAGCTCAACTTTTGCCATAAATGGCCTCCATTGTTCCCGCCCTTCTCAGGGCAAGGTTAGTTTATATGAATAGGATAAGGCCGGATACGAAAAATGTCAAGAAAAAGTGTAAAAATCATAGATGATTCATGAAAAATGTATTATAAAAGAAGAAGGAGAAAATATTTTGAAAAAACTGATTCCCGTATTCCTGACCCTTATAGTAACCCTTTTGATGGTTTCCTGCCCTCTGACCGATTCCGATCCGGAGCCCGATCCTGTTCCCATGGACTCAAAGGCGATAGATTTTGGCGGAGCGGCCTCCAAAACAATTAATTTGAGCGGATTAGCAGCCGGCAAGAAGATATATCTGGTCACGGTGAATACAGGCGCATATTCTGTAAGCGGGGGAAGTATCGGCGGCGCTGCCCCGAGTATCTACGGTGAATTTTCCGGCTCAGAAATCGGTTTATCCGATCCCGGCTCCTTATTGGACGGCGGGGCTGTGCCGCCGGGACATCACCCGGGGGCCGTTGCCTTCAACGCCAATCCGCCGCCCATTACCCCGGAGATGCTGCAGAATCGCGCCTTGTCTTTTTCCGCCAGTGTAGCTCCTTATACAGTTGGCAGCACAAAGAATTTCTGGGTGGAATCGAGTTTTGGTAACGAGACTTTTGTTTCAAAGCAAGCCACATTGCGTGCCCAGGGAACCCATAGCAATATATGGGTAATAGAGAGTTGGGGCACCGCTCTCACCAATACTACGACACAAGCTCAAGCTTTGGCTGCCAAGTTCGATGCTATTTACCCCCTTGAAACCAAAGTACTCGGTTATGAATATGGCGGAGGGGGTAGCGGCGGAGGCAAAGATGGAGATGACCGTGTGCAGATACTCGTGTATGATTTTTATGGCATTAGCGGCGGGTCCGGTAATACAGCAGGTTTTTACTGGAGTAAGGATTTCTACACCCAGGCACAACTGAATTCTTCTGGGTCTACGTATAAAACGAACGAAGCTGAAATATTTTATATTAGCGCCAACTATTTGAATACTAGCCCTGATTTTATCTATTCCACATTGGTGCATGAATTCCAGCACATGATAAATTTCAATGTAAAGACTGTTCAAAAATCGAAAAACTCCGAAGCATGGTATAACGAGATGCTTTCCATGATGGCGGAAGACATGATTTCTCCGCAGATCGGTATTGGACCTGCAAACTGGGGCCATCCGACGCCATCAAGAATAGATGGTTTTCTTACATCGTATGCTAATGAAGGTGTTGCCAGATGGCAGGGGACAACAAGTGATCCGGGTGATTCTCTTGAGTCATATTCGTATAAATATGCTTTCGGCGCCTATCTGGTGCGTAACTATGGGGGAGCAGAGCTGCTTAAAAACATTTTGGCAAATAGTTCCGTCAATATCCCTTCTATTGTTGCGGCATTACAACAAACGACGGGTAATATGCGTATTGACTTTAACTACACGCTTGAAAGATTTGCCGAGGCCTTCATCTATAGCAATCCTGCAGACGGGGCTACATTTAACCAAACCGTTGCTGAAACGATAGGCGGAACCACCTATACCTTTGCCGGTTTTGATATTTGGAAAGGCAGCGGTAATTCATTTTACTCGGGGTGGCAAACGGGGCCGCATATTTATACCTTAACGTCTCATCCTGCCATGCAGCCCTATTCGGTTTTTGTACAGTCAGCGGGCGATTGGGTAACCGGTACCAAGACTTCTGTTACGCTGAATAGACCGGCGGCATCCGGCGTAAAACTGTACCTCATGACACGGTAGGGCAGGTTTATGAGATTAAAGATACTTACTGTAATGATGCTGCTCTGTGCCGCCGGTCTTTTCGCCTGCGGCACCGCGCAGAAGGCGAATAAGGCAGCGGGGGATAATAGTACGAATATACAGAACGATGCCCCGGCCGGCAGCGTAATCATAACCGGCAGCGTGCATATATACGGTAGCGAACCCCATACCTATGTGGGTATTGAAAGCGATAACGGAAAAACCTACGCCGTCTATCCCCGTGAAAAGGAAGCGGAAATCCGCCCGCTCCAGGGCCGCCGGATCGAGTTTACCGTCCGCTTCCTGAAAGAGCCTGCGGGGGAGGGCAGCCTGTACCTGAGAGACGGCACCGTTACGCCCCTTTCGTGGCGCATCCTTACCCCGTAAGACGGATCAATTATATCTTCATAATGACAAATGTTTTTGCCGATAATGTGAGTACGGAGAAAATCTGGCTTCTTTATTTTGTCATTATGGAGAAAGAAATGAAAAGACTCAGTATGTTCTTGTTTGTTCTGTTATTAATTGGGGCATTTTGTTTTGCCCAGACCGGTACGGCGCCGGGGCAGGCTCCTGCTCAAAGGCCGCCCATACCTGCGCCTGCACGGCCGCCTGTTGCGGCGCCCCAAAACACCCCGGCGCCGGCCGCACCGAAGGCGGCCCCAAAGAAAAAGAACCTGGATTTGGAAATAAGCCTTGGAGTGCCTGTTCATTTTACCAATGATATAGAAAAGCCCTCCGAAAATAACGCCGCCGTTGCCATAGGAATAGGGCTTACTTATAATTTCAACAAATGGGTAGCTATAGGTCTTGAGGGGGATTTTGCCTATGCCCAGAATACCTCCGCCATATCCATAGACCCCGATAATAAGTCCAATTATTATTCGATATTCAATGCCAATGTATTATTGGGCCCGGTTTTTTATCTCTATTCTGATGAGCATTTCAAAATTCCCCTGGCAGTTGACTTCCATTTTGGTTTTAATAGATCGGATTTCAGTCAAATTCAAACAGACCGCACGGTTGATCCAATCAGTCAGAGCGTATTCCTTTTGGGGCCCGCGCTGCAGATCGGGGTTCAGTATCATTTTTCAAAGGACTTCTATATTTTAAGCCGCGCTATGGTTACCTGCGATGTCGTTTCCTTTGGCGCCAATACAAGCACCGGGGACGTGAAAACCGATAGACCTGAAATGGGCATCACCTGGGGGGTAAAACCCCTCCTCGGCGTGGGTCTGCGGCTCTGATACGGCTCATATCTGTCCATCAGGTATCTTACAGGCTCCCGAAAGGGGGCCTTTTTTTAACCCCTCCGCTTCACCCTTGTCATGGGCTCCCCCCTAATGATAAATTAAAGAACAAAAAGTTTGCCCAAAAAGCTTAGACGGAGTTGCACCTTGTTCTTAAAAAACCTTGATATATTAGGCTTCAAATCCTTCGCCGATCGGACCCATGTGTCCTTTGCCGATGGGATCACCGCCCTTTTGGGGCCCAACGGCTGCGGCAAGTCCAATGTGGTGGATGCCATAAAGTGGGTTTTGGGGGAACAGGCATCCCGGGCCATGCGGGCCGAAAAGATGGAAGACGTGATCTTCAACGGCACGGAAAACCGCAAGCCCCTGAACGTGGCGGAGGTGACCCTGACCCTGTCCAACGAAGAGGGGCTGCTCCCCCTGGACATGCCGGAAATTGAAATCAAACGCCGGCTCTACCGTTCCGGGGAAAGCGAGTACTTTATCAACGCCGCGCCGGTGCGGCTCAAGGAAGTGCGGGAACTTTTTTGGGACACCGGGGTGGGCAAAGCGGCCTATTCGGTGATGGAACAGGGTAAAATCGACCAAATTCTCTCGTCCAAGCCCGATGAGCGCCGTTATTTGTTCGAGGAAGCCGCCGGAATCACCCGTTACAAGGTCCGGGGCGCCGAAGCGGAGCGGAATCTTGCCAAAACCGAAGAAAACATGCGCCAGGTTGAGGGAGTTTTGGGGGAAGTACAGCGTTCTTACGACACCCTCAAGGTCCAGTCGGAAAAAACCATCAAATTCCGTGCTTTACGGGAAGAAATTTTCCAGCTTGAGCTGGATATTCAACTTTTACGGCTCAAACAGTTCAAATATGAGCGGGATGAGCGAAAGGATACGCTGACCAAGCGCAGCGCCGACCGGGATCATATCCGGGAGGAGATGGAGAAGGCCAGCAAATCCCTGGAAGAAAACATGGACGAAGTGAACTCCATGGAAGAAAAGCTCGTCGAGTACCAGAAGAACATCTACGGCCTTGCGGTGGAAAAGAACGCCCGCGAGAAAGAGGTCAAACTTTTTGCCGAACAAAGGGCGGAAAGCAAGTCCAAGATCGACCAGAACGAAGGCCGGGAACGGGCGGTAGGCATCAAAATCGATGAACTTATCGAGGACGCCGAGGAACAGGACGGGGTGGTCCGGGATTTACGCAAGAAAGTCGCCGACATCGAAGACAATATCCGTTCCTTTGAGGAAAGCATCCAGCTTGCCGCCACCCGCATCGGGGACAACGAAGCCCAGGTGCGCCATATTGAGGATGAAATTCGCGGGATTGAGCAGGAACAGGCCGCCTACGAGAAGGACCTGGAAGCCATCACCGATGACATTGTCGCCGCCCTGGACGCGGGCCTCAAAGAAGCGGGCTACTCTGCCGCCGAACGGCGGAGTACCGAGGCAGCCCTGGCGGAAACCCTGGGCCGGATCAAGGCCCTCCTCGCCGGCCGGGAAACCCTGATCCGTGACCTGGCTGCCGCGGCGGACCGTGGCTCATCCGGCACTGCCCCCGCCGAACTCAAGCACATTGCCGAAAGCTTGGCCGCGTTCCTCGCGGAAGTTTCCGGGGATACGGGCAAGGCCATGGAACTTTTTGAAAGCTACCGAAAAAGCACCCCTTCTTTTATCGACGACTTTTTGGCCCCCGAAGGGATTATCACCAAAAAGCGTGCCCTTGACGCCAAAATTCGCGCCGCCAAAGACGGCATTGAGGATCGGCGGAAAAAAATTCGCGGCCTTTTGGGGGACAACGCCGACCTCAACACCAAAATCAACGAGTACCGGGCCACATTGCAGGATCTCCGGGTCAACCGGGCCCAGATGAGCGCACAGGCCCAGTCCGCCGAAGAACAGGCCCGGCTTATCCGCCGGGAACTGGCCGGGCAGGAGGCGCTCCTCAAAAACATACGGGATGAACTCTTCCTTGACCGCAAGCGCTTCGAGGAAATCAACGAGCGCATAAGTGATGCCGAATCGGAACTTGCCGACATCGAAGGACGGGGGAAGCAGCTTACCGCGGACCTGGAAAAACTGGAACAGGATATCGCCAAACGGAACGGGGATGTGGCGGGTAAGCAGGCGGCCATCAAGAAGCGGATGGAGGAACTTGCAAAGGTCCAGGAAGTGCTGGAAAAAATTCACCTTGAATTGGTCCAGTCCGAGACCGAAATCAAGAACATTCAGGACAACTTCCGGGAGACCCATTCCCGTGACCTCATGGAATTTGAGGAACGGATCTTTACGATTACCACCCCCGCGCCGGAACTGCGGGAAAAACTTGCCGCCGCCCGGAGCGGCCTCCGGGACTTGGGTTCAGTCAACCTCATGGCCCCGGAAGAATTCGCCGAGGTAAAAGAGCGGCACGACTTCCTTACCGCCCAGCTTGAAGATCTGGAAAAGGGCCGCAAGGACCTTGAAAACCTCACCGCGGAAATCCGCGCAGAATCCTCAAAACTTTTCCTTGCAACCTACAACAAGATAAAGAAAAATTTCCACAATCTGTTCCGCCGTCTCTTTGGGGGCGGCCGGGCGGAACTGCACCTTATCGACGACAACCATGTGCTGGAAACGGGGATCGAAATCTACGCCCAGCCGCCGGGAAAAAAGCTGGAAAACATCAACCTCCTCTCCGGGGGCGAGCGCTCCATGACCGCCGTGGCCCTCCTCTTTGCCACCTACATGGTAAAGCCCTCGCCCTTCTGTCTTTTGGACGAGATCGACGCCGCCCTGGACGAAGCCAATGTAAGCCGCTTTGTCCAACTCCTGCGGGAATTCGGCAGTGCGAGCCAATTCATCGTCATTACCCACAACAAAAAAACCGTCACCGGCGCAAGCACCCTTTTGGGTGTGACCATGGAAGAATCCGGAGTGACCAAGGTCATTTCCGTGCGCCTTGAAAACGAAGACCGGACTGCTGCTCCTGTGGAACAGGAACCCTGGGAAGAAGAGGACGTGGAGGCCGAAGAAGGCCGGGAACTCCCCATCGGCGTTGACGACCCCGCATTGGTAAGTGAAGCGGAACTGCGGCCGATTCGGGCGGGGCATAACGGGACGACAAAAACGGAGACTGCGGGGCTGGTGGAAGGGACAGAGGCGGAGCCACAAGAAGAAGAAAAAGAAGCCGGAGAAGAGTAGCCATTACCTATTGACCATCCCTCATTAGTGTAGTATAATTCACTGTATCGTAATTCAGTGAATTAAGGTGCAGCGAAATCCAGGAGGGCTGGTATGTTTGTCGGAAGGGAAAAGGAACTAGACAACCTTAACAAGCTGTATGTCGGCAGCGCCTTTGAGCTTGCGGTTTTTTATGGACGCCGCCGGGTCGGCAAAACATCCCTCATAACCGAATTCATCAAGGATAAGCCTGCGGTGTTCTTTACCGCACGGGAAACCAATGCCGCCGAAAATTTGGAGTTCCTGAACAATAGCATCCAATCATCCCAATACGGAGCGGAAAAGGTAACGGATTTTAAAACCTTTGACGATGCGCTGGATCATCTTTTCAGCATTGCGGAAAACAAACGGTTTATCTTCGTTATTGATGAATATCCCCATCTGGCAGGGGCATGGCAGGGAATATCTTCGGCATTGCAGGAAAAAATCGATCACCGTTCGGAAAAATGCAAGCTCTTTTTGATACTCTGTGGCTCCTCAATGTCATTCATGGAAAATCAGGTACTGGGATCTCTCAGTCTCCTCTATGGAAGGCGTACCGCCCAATACCGGATAGAGGCATTCAGTTTTTTTGAGGCAAGGGAATTTTTCCCCGGCATGAACCCTTTTGACGCAGCCCTTATTTATGCCATAGCAGGGGGCATCCCCACGTACCTGAATCTTTTCACCGGCAAGGCGGCGCTGAAAGACAAGGTAATGACACATCTCTTAAGCCCCTCGGGTTTTCTCTTTGAGGAGCCGGAAAATTTATTGAAACAGGAACTGCGGGAACCGGCACGGTACAATGCGGTCATCCGGGAAATCGCCTACGGCAGCACCCGGCTTTCTGATATCGCGTCCCGGACGGGGCTTGAAACCGGTACGGTGAGCCATCTTCTTGACACCCTTATGCAGCTTGGCATTGTTGAACGGGAGATACCGGTTACTGAAACGGCGCGGCGGGGCAACAAATCAATATATATCGTTACGGACAATCTATATCAATTCTGGTACCGGTTTATCCCCGGTTTGATTGATATCATTCAATTGGCCAATCCTGAAAAAGCCTGGGAATTTATTGAGGAAGGATTAACCGCCTACATGGGCAGGATATTTGAAGACATTTGCCGTCAGTACCTGTGGCGGGAAAATGCTGCGGAAAGACTGCCCTTCTTCTTTCAAAAAGCGGGCAGATGGTGGGGCAACGATCCCCTGCGGCATGCTACGCAACCGAGCCCAAAGGGCGAAGGTTCCCCCCTTGAAGAGTCAGAAATTGACATCATCGCGATCCGGGGCAAGAGCCACGCCCTGTTCTGTGAATGTAAATGGAAGAATGCGGAGACGGGCAGGGATATCCTGGAGGCCCTCGTTCAAAAATCGGAACACTTTCATTTTGAATACAAATTTTTCTGCATCTTTTCAAAAGCCCCCTTCTCCGCTGCCTGTAAAAAAGCTGCGGAAGAATTGGGAAATGTCAAACTGATCACCTTTAAGGAAATGTGCAAAGAAGATATATCCAAAATTCCTTAACCCGTGATATACTACCGATGAGTTTAGGGAGGTTCTATGGCCCTTGTTCACACTCATTTTTTTTCCGCCACATTAGGGATGCAGCGGACCATTGACGTGGTACTGCCCCAGAGCGCCAGCGGTATCGGCGTTGGGGGAAGGGAGCAGGGCAGCAGTATCCCTGTGCTCTACCTGCTCCACGGCTGGAGCGATGATCACACCATTTGGCAGCGGCGCACATCCATTGAACGTTACGCCCTGGAGAAGGGACTCGCGGTGATCATGCCGGGAAGCGATCTGGGTTTCTACACGGACATGAAATACGGCTACGATTTTTGGGAATTTTTCAGCAATGAACTGCCGCAGATTGTGGCGGAATTTTTTCCGCGAATTTCCACTCGGCGTGAGGACACTTTTGTGGCAGGCTTAAGTATGGGCGGCTTTGGGGCGCTCAAATTGGGCATCAACTGTCCCGAACGTTTCGCCGTCGTGGCGAGCCTTTCGGGTATGGTGGATCCGCTGTGGCAATACCGCAGCGGCAAGGCGAACGAGGACTGGCTAAATATTTTTGGCGAAGAAAATGAACTTAAGGGCAGTAACAGTGATATTCACTTCAAGCTTGAGGAACTTATTGCTTCCGGCAGGTCCATGCCCCGTTTTTTTCAAACCTGCGGAACCGAGGACTTTCTCTACGAAATCAATGTCGCATTCCGGGATCGCTTTAAAGATCGAATTGATCTGACCTACCATGAAGAACCCGGTGTTCACGAGTGGGGTTATTGGGACCGCAACATCCGGCGGATCATCAACTGGCTGCCTATTGCTGCCAACAGTAATGCTGTAAAAAACGCTGCCGCAGAAAGCACTGTGGAGGGGGAAAAGTAAATGGCATTGATGGAAGTGGATTTCTTTTCCCAAACCCTGGGCCTCAACTGTCAGGCCAATGTGATTATCCCCCAGAGCAGTTCCGAAGGGGAGAAAGGCAGCAGCAAACAGAAAACCTTGCCGGCGCTCTGGCTGCTCCACGGCGCAAGCGACGACCATACGGGCTGGCTGCGCAGATCTTCTATTGAGCGCTATGTGTCGAATCTGAATATCGCGGTAGTGATGCCTGCGGCCCATTTAAGCGGCTATGTCAACATGGCCCATGGTCCAAGATATGCGGACTTTTTTACCGATGAACTGCCGCAGATTATGCAGGACTTCTTTCCCCTGTCTGCCAGGCGTGAGGATAACTACGTGGCGGGCTTGAGTATGGGAGGCGCCGGGGCATTGTCCCTTGGCTTAAGTCGGCCCGATGTGTTTTCCGCCATCGGCTGTTTTTCCGCGGGGAACCTCAACATTCGGAATACCTCCGCAGCGCCCCGCGCCGGGGTTCAGCGGAAATCCGGCAAGGCTTCACGGGACCTTGCGGTTTACGGTGTGGAAGACCGGACAAAACTTTTGGGCAACAGTGAATACGATTGCTTTGCCAAGGCCGAGGCCGCCATCGCCGCAGGCAAAACTTTGCCACGGATTTTCCACAGTATCGGTACGGAGGACTTCCTTTATAATAATGCGAAGGACACTGCGGCCTGGTTCAAAGGTCATCCCCAATTCGATTATACTTTTAACGAAGCCCCCGGCGCGCACACCTGGGAATTCTGGGATGAATGGGTACAAAAATTTCTGAAATGGCTGCTGCCGAAGTGTGATTCCTGATGAAAATACTGTTTACCCTGCTGTTTGCCGCAATCGCCCTTACCCATCTTATTTCCCTTTGTTTTGATCATCCACGGCTGCAAAACGTGACAAAGGCGTGTCTCCTCCCCCTGCTGCTTGTGGTGTATCTATTGTCCGCAGAATCGCTAATGCTCACCATTATCCTGGCGGCGGTCTTCGGCTGGAGCGGCGATATTCTGCTTATCAAAATCAACAACAAAACATTCTTCCAATTAGGGCTGGGATGTTTCTTGCTGGGACATATTTGTTACATCCTTTCCTTATTGATGTTTACCCCCACAGTCCATTTCATGGTTCTGGTGATTTCCTGCATTGCGGTGATTCCGGTGGGCCTCATCTTCTTAAAAATAATTCACCCCGATAAGGCAATGATGATTCCGGTTATAGCCTATTCCGTTATTCTTGAATCAATGGTTATCTGCGCCCTTCAATTTTTGCTCAATCAAGGGGGCATTATCGGAGCAGCCGTTTTTGGCGGGAGCCTTTGTTTTATGGTGTCAGATTCATTACTGGCATACTTTACCTTTCAAAAAATTCCCAAATACGGGAATATCCTGGTAATGTTTACCTACATCCTCGCGCAGACAGGGCTCGTTCTGGGCCTTGCATATATGTAATGCGTATCATTGCCGACCTTCATATCCATTCCCATTACTCGCGGGCAACCAGCCCCAAGCTCACCCCGCCGTATCTGGATCGCTGGGCCCGGATCAAGGGCATAGATCTTGTGGGAACCGGTGACTGCACCCATCCCCGCTGGCTTGGTGAACTAAGGGAAAATCTTGATGATGCCGAAGAAGGTTTCTACACACTAAAAGAAAAAATCCGCAGTAACTTTGATGCCGGCCCCGCATTGACAGAGGTAATTCCCAGGCCGGGGACAACAGCATTACTGCGTGAGGCGGATGGCATTCCCCGTTTCGTCCTGACCGGTGAAATCAGCACGATCTACAAACGGGGAGACAAGACCCGTAAGGTACATCATGTTATCATCCTGCCGGATTTCCGGGCCGCCGCTGCTTTTCAGACCGCCCTTGAACGGGTGGGTAATATCACTTCCGACGGCAGACCCATCCTGGGAATTGATTCCCATGATCTCCTTTCCCTGCTCCTTGAAGCCGATGAACGCTCCATCCTTATCCCCGCCCATATCTGGACCCCATGGTTTTCCGCATTGGGGGCCAAGTCTGGCTTTGATTCTATCGAGGAATGTTACCGCGATCTCAGTCCCTTCATTCCCGCCATTGAGACCGGCCTCTCCTCAAATCCGCCGATGAATTGGGCGGTCTCCGGCCTGGATCGTTTTTCCATTATTTCCAATTCCGACGCCCACTCCCCGGAAAAGCTTGGCCGGGAGGCAACGCTTTTTGAAATGGACATTTCCTATCCGTCATTCAAGGCAGCCCTGAAAACAGGTATTCTTTCTACCATTGAATTTTTTCCACAGGAGGGAAAATATCATTATGATGGTCACCGCAAATGCGGCGTATTCCTCAGCCCCGAAGAAACCGCGGCAAGTTCCAACGGCCTCTGCCCGGTCTGCGGCAAGCCCCTTACCCGCGGCGTCATGGGCCGGGTGCTTGAATTGGCGGACAGGCCGGTAAATGAAACAGAATTGTGCCCCGCCGAATGCGCCGAAACCAATAAGCGGCCCTACCATTCACTTATTCCCCTGCGGGAAATTTTGGGGGAACTGTTGGGAACCGGATCGGCCTCAAAAAAAGTTGACGCCGCCTACGGTAATTTTATTGAAAAAGCGGGAAGCGAATTCTCAATCCTCATGAACATGGGCGCCGGTGAAATAGAAAAACTAAAAAATCCAGCCATTTCCGGCGAACTCCTTGCAGAGGCCATCGGCAGAATGCGTTCAGGGGAAGTGACCATCAGCCCCGGCTATGACGGTGAATACGGGGTAATCCGGGTCTTCCCCGCCGGTAAAGCGCCTGCGGATAAAAATGAAGGGGCGCTCTTTGGGGATGACGCCGCAGCCGGTGAAGATCTTTTCAGGCAGGTTCCGCCTGTCATTCCGAAACAGAAACCGGTTCAAAAAAAGCAGAACAGGAAACCGCAGGAGGAATCGGCGGAGGTTCACAACCCAACAACTTTTGTTCCCGACCCGGATCAGGAAAAGGCGCTGTCCCATGAGGGCCGCATAACCATTATCATCGCGGGTCCCGGTACCGGCAAAACCGCCCTCCTCGCTTCCCGGATCAGTAACCTCATCAACAGTGGAACTGCGCCATCGTCCATCCTTGCCTTAAGTTTTACCGTGAAGGCCGCAGCGGAACTGCGAGACCGGATCTCCGGGAGAGATGTGGCGATGCAGAACAGTACTACTGTTCCAACTACCGCAACCTTTCACTCATTATGCTGTTTGATTTTACGGGAACAAAAATTAAATGCCGGAATTCCTGATGATTTTAAAATTATCAGTGAAACAGAAAGGGATCAGATCCTCCGGGAGCTCTGCTCTGTGGAAAATAAGGACATCGCAAAAAAAATAAGGCCCCAGGGCCGGCCTCAAGGCCTGGAAAAATATATCGAAGAGCGGAAACGGTTTCTTCTTCTGCCGGGAGAGACTGTACCGAATTTCAGCGGAGCCGCAGGTTTTCTGTCATCCCTTGCAGAAGAGACGGGCCTGAAAAAAATCGATCCCGGAATGGAAGTCCTCTACGGGCAATACCGGAACCATCTCCGCGAATCGGGCATGCTGGACTTTGACGATCTTCTTTCGGGCACGGTGCGGCTCCTGGCAAGCCGTGACGAAATTCTTAGAGCTTACCGGGAACGGTTCCGCTTCATTTTTGTGGATGAATACCAGGATATCAATTTTGCACAGTATGCCCTGATTCGGCTGCTTGTACCGGGAAGCGCTGAGCCTGATGCGGCGGACTCCCCTGCCCTCTGGGTTATCGGTGATCCTAATCAGGCCATTTATGGTTTCCGTGGTTCGGACAAGCGGTTCATCGACCGGTTCCAACAGGATTATCCCGATGCCCGGCGCTTTGAACTTACCCGCAGTTTCCGCTGCGCCGCCCCCATTATCAATGCCGCGGGGCAGCTTACGGGAACCAGCCTGCGGGGGGAAGCAAAACCGGTGGATCTTTTCCGTTCAGAATATCCCACGGAAAAATCCGAAGCCGAAGGTATCGCCCGCCGTATCGCCGCCCTTGTCGGCGGGACCTCCTTTTTTGCCCTTGACAGTAATGCTGCAGATAATGGCGGGACCGCCGCGCCTGAGGACTGCGCAGTTCTGATCCGCGCCGGCGCCCTGGCGGAACCCATCATCAAGGCGTTAAAAGATCACGGCATCCCCTTTGACCTTACCGGAGAAGAGCCCTGGTGGGAAGATGAGCCGGTAAAGCCACTGATAGATTTACTGCGTGAAAAACAGAATTTTTCTTCTTCGCCAATGACCGAAATAAAAGATGCCTGGGAATTACTGGATAAAAAGAAAGAAATGCCGGAACCGGTAAAACGGCTCATCGGTCTTGCGGAAATGTTTGAAAATGTTTCCACACTTATCGACGCGCTGTCTTACAGCGGTGCCGAGGGCCTGCCCGCGATAAACAGGAGCGGGGTCAGGGTTATGACCATCCATGCTTCCAAGGGCCTGGAATTTGATCACGTTTTTGTTGCGGGGCTTGAGGAAGGAATACTCCCCTTCACCATCTACGATGAGTCCGTTACCAATGACCGCATCGAAGAAGAACGGCGTATCCTCTACGTGGCCATGACACGGGCAAGGAAGGGGTTGAATCTTTCCTGGACGCGGTCCCGGAATTTTCGCGGCAGAATATTATCAAGCGGTCCCAGCAGGTTTCTGGAGAAACTGGAAAAAATCATTCCCCTGCTGCAAGACCGTCATCCCGTAAAGAAGGACCCACAGATGAAACTGTTTTAGTAAAACTAAAAACCTTTTCTGCTTAGCTCTTTTACAATGTTTATATAAATCAGAGGAATATCAACGCCGGATATTTTTCTTTCCTTCACATCGACAATTTCATTATGTGATATTCCGCCTTCGATTTCAAAACAATCGGTCCCCCACTGAACGGATCTTTCGCTTACAACGCCGTCATTTTTTCCGCTCACTCTTTTTAAATATGAAAAAGTATAAGAATACTTAAAATCATCAAAGGCATTTTTCATTGTCGAATAATAAGTCTGATAGAAAACCTTTTCATCAGGCTGAACAAGGGTGTTAAATCCCCTCATACTTTCGGTTGTCAGTTGGTAGATCACGTCGTATACATCCTGTTCTTTCTTTCCGTATAATCTGCTGTATCTTTTCAATGTACTTTTGCCAAGTCCCGGATGGGCAATGCTTTCCTTATAAAGATAATCCGCGAATTCCCAGCCGTGATGGGGCGTTGATATCATCGTTACACTCGCCACCTTGTCTCCAAAATCATATCTCCAGACAAGGTAACGCGAATCAAGGCCCCCTTTGGAATGGCTGATGATGTTTACCTTTTCCCTGTTCGTTTTCAGAAGTACTTCCTCTATCCTGTTTTTTAATATTGCCGCATTGGATTCATAGGTGCCCATTCCTTCGGTATTGCCAAAGCACAGGTCCACCCCCTGCCCTCTCAACACCTCGGGAATTCTGCCCCAATTATCAGCATCTTCTTCTTTGTTATGGTTAACCAGTCCATGTACCAATATCACCGGATATTTTAACTGAAAATTTCCAATCTCCGATTCCTGATCATCCCGCACCGCATTAACCGATGAACAACCGGCCAAAAATGATATTATTATAATTATAAAAAGAGGCTTCATGGTTATTAATCTACTATGGTGACTTTAATGGCGCGGTAACGGGGCGCCTCGTCCCGCTTGGTACGCTCCGCATCTTCCTCCCGGATATATCTCACATTCATGCCCGGTTCGAGCTCGTCAAAATCCCTGTTGGTGAGGGTGCTGTAATGAAAGAAAACATTATTCACGGTTTCATCTTTAATAAAACCAAAACCATCCTTCACGCTGATTATTACCGATTCTAATTCCTGCTCTTTAACATTTATTATTGGTTCTCTTGGTTCAATGATGAGTCCGATGGGTTCAGCGTCCAACAGGGGCGGCTGGTAGATGTATGGTCGTTCCGTAACAAAAAGATCCCGGATGATATCACTGTCATGCTGTTTTTCGATCCGGTCGTGCATTGATACGGGATATAAAACCTCTTCCAATAATTGGCGGGAAGTTCGGGTTTCTGCGGTAACGCCGTTTTCGTTGTTGTAGGAAAAATCCCAACTGATGAGCATGACCTGGGTTCCCAGGGTATTGAGCTTGCGGACCAGGGGAACATAATCGCCGTCCCCGGCAACCAGAACCAGGATATCAAACTTCTTGTATATTGCAAGTTCGTATGCTTCCAGGGCAAGCCATACGTCGATGCCCTTCTCTTCCATGGAATTGTTGCCGCTGTTGTACTTGAGGGGCAGGTAATGGGTTACGATATTTTCACGCATAAGAATATCTTCAAATACCCGTTCGCTTTGGACCTTTTCCCCCAATTCCCTGGCCGACGAGCGGCCCTTGAAGTAATGGGCGTCGATTATCTGGCAGAGCCGTATGTCGTTTAACCCGGTGTTTCTTACGATTTCATGACGGATGAAATTATGAAGTCCGTTAATACTGATACGGGCTTTTTTTTCATGCTCATATTTGTAATAATTACTTACTTTATAAAAGTAGTATCCGTCATAAAAAATACCGATTCTGATGATTTCTTTCAGGTTATTGTTCATTTTGTTTATTACTCCCACTCGATAGTAGCCGGCGGCTTGCTTGAAATATCGTAGGTGACGCGGCCGATGTCTTTAACAGTATTAGTAATCAGGGTAGATATTTCCAGAAGGTCCTTTGTTGGGAATGGGTAAACATCGGCAGTCATGCCGTCGGCGCTGGTGATAGCCCGCAGGGCAAGAACCCAGCCGTACTTGCGGACATCCCCGGCGACTCCCACGGAGCGGATGGGGAGAAGCACCGCGAAGGCCTGCCAGATCTCATCGTACAAACTACGCCGCTTTAGTTCTTCTATATACACAGCATCGGCATCGCGGAGGATGTCGCATTTTTCTTTTGTCACTTCGCCGAGGATCCGGACCGCGAGGCCGGGGCCGGGGAAGGGATGGCGGCGGACCACTTCTTCATCTACGCCGATGATGCGGCCCAGGCGGCGCACTTCGTCTTTGTAGAGTTTGTCCAGCGGCTCGATGATGCGGCCCAGGCGGCGCTTGGCGTCCACCAGGGGGCTCCCCACATTGTGGTGGCTTTTGATGAGGTGCGCTTTTTTGCCCACCCCTTTGCCGCTTTCGATTAGGTCTGTGTAGAGTGTCCCCTGGGCGAGGAAGCAGGAATCGGGAAGGCCGAGGCGCTCTACTTCCCGCTCCTGTATGGTAATGAAAAGATCGCCGATGGCCTTGCGTTTGGCCTCCGGTTCATCCAGGCCCTTGAGCGCGCCGAGGAATTCTTCTTCGCAATAAATAATGTGAAGGTGCTTTGCCCCGAGCCGTTCCAATGTGGCCTTTACGGTTTTGGTTTCGTCCTTTCGCATCAGCCCGGTGTCCATGTACATTAAATGCACCTGATCGCTTTTCAGGGTTTTTAAGAGGAGCGCCCCGGCAACGGTGGAATCCACGCCGCCGGAAATCAGCAACAACACAGGATTACTACCCACCCGCTTTGCGAGGGATGAGCGGACCTCCTCCACATACTGCTCCATGGTCCACCCTTTGGAAGCGCCGCAGACATCGAACACAAAGGCTTTGAGTATTTCATCCCCGCCTTCGCAGTGGGTTACTTCCGGGTGGAACTGGATACCGAACCAGGGCTTGGCATCGTGGAGCACCACTGCGGGGTAGCCGGTGTCGCTGGTCCCGTATTCGCGGAAGCCGTCCGCAAGTGTCGTAAGGGTGTCACCGTGGCTCATCCAGGCGGTGAAGGAGGGGGCAAAACCGGCAAGAAACCGGGCGGCTAAATCACTGTTCGTAGTATTGCTGTTATTAGTATTACTATTTTTGGTATTAATTTTTACGCCGATTCTGCCGTATTCCCTTTTCGGCAGCGGCTCCACCTTACCGCCCTGATCGTGGTTCATGCGCTGGAGGCCGTAACAAATTCCCAGCAGGGGGAGGCCGCAGGTGTAGATCTTCTGATCGGGGACGGCCCCTTCTTTGGTGTAGACCGATTCGGGGGAGCCGGAAAGGATGATACCGCGCACATCGCTGTTGAGGATTTCGTTAGTAAGCGGGGTGTCACCGGGGATGACTTCAGAGTAGACCCCCATGTCCCGGATGCGGCGGCCGATGAGCTGTGTGGTCTGGCTGCCGAAGTCCAGAACGATTATTTTATCCATCACTTCGTCCAGGGGCTTTTGCGGATGATGGTGGCCTTGCGGTCGTAGCCAACGGAAACAATGTCGATGGGGGTTTCGCAGAACCGTTCGATGAACTCGATGTACTCCATGGCCTCCACGGGAAATTCTTCGTAGGTGAGGGCGTTGGCCAAAGATTTTTTCCAGCCGGGGAAGGAGCGCAGCACCGGCTCGGCGTTGTTGAGGTCCTCGATGGAGGCAGGAAAATTTTCCACGATTTTGCCGCCGATGCGGTAGGCGGTGCAGGCCTTGATATCCGCCAGGGTGTCGTAAACGTCCAGGTGGGTCATCACCAGGGAATCAATGGAATTGGTCAGGCAGGCGTAGCGGAGGGAAACCAGGTCCAGATAACCGCAGCGCCGGGGCCGCCCGGTGGTGACCCCATATTCCCGGCCGGTGTCCCGCACAAAATGACAAAGCTCGTCCTCGGAATCGGAGTCAAATTCGCTGGGCAGGGGGCCGTTCCCCACCCGGGTGGAATAGGCCTTGAAGACCCCCAAAACTTTGTCGATGGCCCGGGGGCCGATACAGCCGCCCACGGCAGCCCCGGCGGCGCAGGACATGCCGCTTGAAACATAGGGGTAGGTTCCCAAATCAAGATCGAGGAGAGTCCCCTGGGCGCCCTCAAAAAGAACCTGATAATTTTTGCGGTGCATTAAATAAGCAGAAAGGTCGATGGACATGGCCTGGAGCTTTTCAATGTAGGGTTCAAGGAAGTCCCGGTCGCCCTTGTCAAGCTCGTCCAGTTTTTCCTTCCAGGACAGGTCCGCGATGCGGATACCGTCCCGGTCGCTCTTCATGGAATAGGTGATCCCGATGCCCCGGCCGGTGGTGCCGATGGGCTTCTTCCGGGCGGCGTCCCGGTCCTTGTCAATCTGGATATACCGGGGCAGCACGATATGGGCCCGGTCGGAAATAAAGACCCGGCCATCGGTGTCGATCCCGCGCTCATTCAGCATGGCGATTTCTTTGAAAAGCGCCACGGGGTCGATCACCATGCCGGCCCCCAGGATCACGATCTTGTCGGAATAAAAGACCCCCGAGGGGATCAGATGCAGGGCGTACTGTTCGCCGCCGATCACGATGGTGTGTCCCGCATTGGCGCCCCCGGCATAACGGACGATTATCTGGGCCTCATTGGCCAGATAATCAACGATCTTCCCCTTCCCCTCATCACCC
>BOAV01000030.1 GCA_026002045.1 Spirochaetia bacterium
CCCCCGTTAAGTAGTTTTGTAAAGTCTCTTTTTTTGTATATATCCTCATCAATAAGCCGCCGGGGTTTTCTGTCCCCTGGGCGGCTTGTCCTGTTTTCCTCATTAATTTTTGTCTCCTTAAGTATTAACCCCGGCAGCGACTTTTTGCAGGAGTTTGCGCAGCCGGGGTTTCCTTTTTCTATATTGATTGGGTGTTTTATTGCTTTTACATATGTTTTTGTTTTTGGCCTTGCAAAGAGGTACTCAGACGGCGGAAATTCCCGCAAAGAAAAGACGCCGTCTGAGGTTTTAATAGACAGGGAAAGTATAGAGCATACCTTCGCTGTTTGTTAGCCCTCTTTATTGGTCTTCCGTCATAAGGCGGAAGGACATCCGGACGTATGTTCCGGGTGAATATTTTTAAGGAGGACTCTATGAAAAAGAAGAGTCTCGTAGTAGGAACAATCGCGTTGTTATTGACAGCGGTTGTGTTTTTAGGATGCCCGGGCGCGGGTGAAACGGGGCCTGCGGGACCGCAAGGTCCTGGTGGTTCCGGCACCGACGGGTACGCCCCCGCGGCTTTATTATCTACCGCCACGGCCTTGTTTAACGCGAATGTGGACAAGGTGTACCTTATCGGAGCAGACGCCGGTACCGGTGGTGTCACAGCTATTCCGTCGGGGAAAACGCTTCTGATTCCGAGCGCTTCGGCCTTAACGGGGTCCGGCGCCGGTATTAAGGTCGAAAGCGGCGGCACGCTCCTCATCTCCGGCACGTTGACACCTGACGCCGGCGACATCGTGGTGGAGTCCGGCGGTACGCTGACCGTCCTGAAGGGCGGAAACCTGGTCGCCAATAACACCAAAGACCTTCAGGTAAAGGCCGGCGCCAACGTTACCATCAAGAACGGCGGCACCTTGACTAGCACGACCGACCTTAATGTGGCGGCCACTGCTTCTACCTCTATTATTGCAAAGGAAATCGGCGGGTTAACCAAGACCAATACCGGAGCCGATGCGTTTGGCACCATCACCTTTGAGAGCGACGCATGGTTAGCGGTCCCACCCGCAGATATAGTGGCTACCAACAGAGGCTGGGTGGCGCACAATCAACTGGCAGCAGTAGGGGCAGTTACCACCGCCGTAGCATTCCCCGCCGGTACGGGCTATAAGCTGAAAATTAATGCTTCAAGCACCGCTATTGAAACCCCCACAACGGTTCCCGTGGGCAATGAACTCATTATTGGCGCGTTGTCAGGCGCTTCAAACGCTTTAGCCGCCGGTGTTACCGTTAACGGTAAGCTTACCATTGAACCGGGAGCGACCCTTGCCACAGCTAGTGGTTATAACCTTACCGTTGTAGGAACCGCACAGGCAGGTGATATCGTGATCACCGGCGCCGCAACCGGTGTGGCGACTACGACCGCCGCCGCAGTAAAGCTGGGAGTCGCCTCTACCGGCATTGGCACCCTTAGCTTTGGCATAAATGATGTAATCGCCATCCCTACCGGCGCAAGCATTGTGGTGGGCGGCGCAGACGGCATCAGCTTGGGTGAAGGTGATTACAAATCTCTTGTTGCGGCATCAAGTATTACCGGTATTGCCGACGGCGGTGCAACATTAGCTATGGTTGCCAACGCAGTATTTACTGTTGGTTCAGGATCCGGCGCAACAACAAAAGGCTATCTGACTGTCGGCAACAAAAGCGGGGCTACGTTCGCCTCTGCCGGCTCCGGCATATTCACCGCTTCCACCGTGGCGGGGAATGCGAAAGTATATTTCAAGCAGGGGGCTAACTTAGGCGGCGACAATACTGACGGCATCAAGCTTACGGACGGCACCTATGCTAATGTAGGCGTAGGTATACTTCCGGCCGGCGCAGGTATGAGTGCGGCCGGCGTCTTAGCCGCGGACTTCAAGCTGGCAAGCACCCTCAGCGGCCCTCTTTGGGCAGCGGGTACCTTCTAACCGACCCCTCTGTACGCGGGAGTAGCCGCGTAGTTTGAATGAAAGCCGTCCCCTGTTAGGGGGGCGGCCTTTTTTTTATGGCCCAAAGGAAACCCACAAAGCGCTTCCCTATAACCAGCTCAGCCCCCCTGCAACCGGAGTTTGTGACGGGCACGCTGGGGATAACGGCGGCGGGGGGTGTCAGGGGAATTCGTGACCCGCCTGTGGGGCATGAATTCCCCTGACAGGACCCCCGATTATGCATCTGCGTGCCCGTGGGGCGCCACGGTTGCAGGGGGGGCTGGGGTACCCTTCACTACCAAGCCCATATTCGCTACAATGAAACTTGGTGTATTAACAACAAATACGCCGAGGAGCATTAATTTGGCCAGAAAAGGTAAGGTCGTTATCGACCGTGAATTGTGTAAGGGCTGTTTTTTGTGCATCCGCGCCTGCCCCGTAAAGGTCCTGGAACAGGACCCGGAGCCCAACTCGACCGGGTCCTACCCCTCAAAGGTTGCCCATGCTGAAAAGTGCATCGCCTGCGGGAGCTGCTACGAAGTCTGCCCGGACGTTTGCATCGAGATATATGAGTTGACGGAGGCCGGAGTATGAGCAACGCCGAAGAACTGCAACTGATGAAAGGAAACGACGCCATTGCGGAGGCGGCGCTTCGGGCGGGGTGCCGGGCCTATTTCGGCTATCCCATTACTCCCCAGAACGAACTTATCGCCTATATGGCCAAAAATTTGATGGATCGGGGCGGCGTCTTTATCCAGGCGGAAAGCGAAACCGCCGCCATTAACATGGTCTACGGCGCTTCCTGTGCCGGCGCCCGGGCCATGACCAGTTCCTCCAGCCCCGGCATCAGCCTGAAGCAGGAAGGCATGTCCTACGCCGCCGGGGCGGATATTCCCCTGGTGCTGGTCAACGTAGTCCGGGGCGGCCCCGGACTTGGCTCCATCGCCCCCAGCCAGAGCGACTACTTCCAGTCCACCCGGGGCGGCGGTCACGGGGACTACTACTGCATCGTCCTGGCCCCCAAGAGCGTCCAGGAATGTGCGGACCTTACCTACCTGGCCTTCGACCTTGCGGACCAGTACCGTACCCCGGTCATTGTGCTGGCGGACGGTATGATCGGCCAGATGATGGAAGGGGTGGTCCTGCCCCCCCAGCGCTCCCAGACAGATCTGCCGAAACGGGACTGGATCGTGGGAAACATGTATAAGCAGAAAAATGGCGGTGTTGTCCGCCCCTCCAAGCACATCACTTCAATAAATCTGGTCCCCGAAGAGCTGGAAGCCAAGACTCTGGCCCGGTTTGAGCGTTACGAGACCATCAAAAAAAACGAAGTCCGTTTCGAGGCGGTAGGTTACCGGACAGCCTGCGGGGAATTTTCCGGGGAAGGCCCGGATTTGACCTTGGTGGCCTACGGCACCTCCGCCCGGGTTGCCCTTGGGGCAAAAAAACTTGCCGAAAAGGAGGGGATCAAACTGGGGCTTTTCCGGCCCATCACCCTCTGGCCCTTCCCGTATCAGGCGCTGGCGAAAATTGCCGCTACCAGTAACCCCATTCTCACCGTGGAGATGAGCCTGGGGCAACTGGTAGAAGATGTGAAACTCAGCGTCCTGGAAGCCCCGGTGTCGGGAAAGCGGGCTCAGGTCCATCTGCTGGGCCATTCCGGCGGGGTCATCCCAACGGAAGAAGAGGTTTTTGCTGAAGCGAAACGAATTTTGGGGGGAAAATGAGCGAAAAAAAATTATACGGACATCCTGAAAGCCTCTACGATGTGCCCACCAAATACTGCGGCGGCTGCGGCCACGGGGTGATCCACCGGATCATCACCGAATTGATCGACGAAATGGGCCTGCGGGAAAAATCTATCATCACCAACCCCGTGGGCTGCGCCATCTGGGCGGACCTCTACTTCGATTTTGACTCGGTGCAGCCCCCCCACGGGCGCACCCCCGCGGCGGCCACCGGGGTCAAGCGGATCCTTCCGGATCATCTGGTCATCTGCTACCAGGGTGACGGGGACATGGCGGCCATCGGCACCGCGGAGATGATCCACGCCGCCAACCGGGGTGAAAAGTTCACCACGATTTTCGTGAACAATGCGATCTACGGCATGACCGGCGGCCAGATGGCCCCCACCACCCTGGTTGGCCAAAGGGCCGCCACCGCCCCCGAAGGCCGGGACCCCGTGGAGGCCGGTATGGGCTATCCCATCCGCGTTTCGGAAATGCTGGCCACCCTGGACGGCACCCGTTACATCGCCCGGGGCGCGGTGAACAACGCCGCCAATGCCCGGAAGGTCAAAACCTACATCAAAAAAGCCTTTGAGGCCCAGATGAAGGGCGTGGGCTTTACCATGGTGGAAGTCCTCTCCCCTTGCCCCACCAACTGGAGCATGGACCCGGTGGAGGCCGCGGACTGGCTGGAAAAAAACATGATCCCGGTGTTTCCCTTGGGAGAAATCAAAAATACCCTTGAGGGGGCCGCGAAATGACAGAAAAATCCTTCTTCGCCGGATTCGGCGGCCAGGGCATCGTGTCCCTGGGACAAATTTGGGTGTATTGCGGCATGAAAGAGGGCAAAAATGTCACCTTTTTTCCCTTTTATGGCGCTGAAAAGCGGGGCGGCATCGCCCGTGCGGGGGTTATCGTCTCGGACGAGGAGATCGCCAGCCCACTGGTCACCGTCCCGGACTCGGTTTTGGTGATGAACCCCGATTCCCTGCCCCTCTGCGAAGGCATCCTCAAAAATGGGGGGCTCATGGTGATCAATTCAAGTCTCGTAAAGGATGAGCCGAAACGGTCCGGCCTGCGGGTGGTCAAGCTGGAAGCCACGGGGCTTGCGGAAAAAATCGGCAACATCCGCTTTGCCAACATGGTCGCACTGGGGGCAATGGCAAAACTTACCGGCGCCCTTGGCCTTTCGGCAATTGAGGACATCCTCAAAAATTTCTTTTCCCCGGATAAGCATAAGTTTATCCCCAAAAACGTGGAGGCGATCAAGGCGGGATTTACCGCAGTATAATGAATAATTTGACAAACTATCAATAATTTGCTATAGTAAAGTGTAAATTTTTCGCCGACACTTAAACAAAGAGGCTAATGGTGGCGCAGGTCCATGAGTATAAGAGATTTGAGAATAATTTAGTTCAAAAAATCAAAAATTCAGGGTTTGTTGCCGCTAAAGCCATCGCGGGGTTCTTCAAATCTTTTTTTAGGATGCTGACCCGGCGTTATACCGTGGTACTGGTGCCCCATTCTGAAAAGAAAGTTTACAATCTCCATATAACGGTCTTTTCTATCTGTTGTTTCTTTTTGATTATGGCGGGAATTGTGGGGGCTTTTTTCTGGTACAGCGCTTCCTACAGCAGCACCCAGGGCGTTTTAGCCAGTAAAGACGGCCGTTTAAAGGATATTCAGGCCAGCCTGGACCAGCTTCGGGATGAAATAACCGGTCTTTTGCACGAGGCCAGGGGTTTTGAGACCGCCCTTTCGGGGACCCTCTCCGCCCTTGGCGCCGATGTCAAGCAGAATGATACTTCCCAAGCTTCCGCCGGGGATCTTTCTTCATTTTTTGATATCAAGGAAACCCCCGAGGGGCTTCTCCAGGAAGTGGACGATGTGCGCCGTCTTTCGACCTATTTGGCCTCCGCAAAGGAGCCGATTAGGGAAATCGGTACTTTGCTGGATTCCCAGAGCGCCCTTTTGACGGAAATTCCCAGCATCTGGCCCATCAGGGGGGGCATCGGGCACATTTCCATGTTCTTTGGTCAGAATGAAAATCCCTTTACCGGCCAGTACTACATACACAAGGGGATCGACCTTTCTACCTACCGCGAAGGAGATCCGATTGTCGCCACCGCAGACGGGCAGATTGTTACCGTCGATTTTGAACAGGACGGCTTTGGAAATTATGTGATTATTAAACACAAGCATGGGTACTATACCCGGTATGCTCATATGAAGCGGTCACAGGTAAAGATAGGCCAGCGGGTTCAGCAGGGGGATGTAATCGGTTGGATCGGTAATACGGGACTTTCCACCGGACCCCATGTGCACTATGAAGTGCATATCGGCTCGGATGTGGTGGATCCCTACAAGTACATCAATATTCGCTCCAGCATTGCCCGGTCCGCAGCCCGCTAATAAGGGGGGCGCATGGCTCGCAGAGAAGATTTTTCAATCAATACTATTATAGGCGTCAACACCAGTGTCTCGGGGGATATTGAAACTGGTGGGTTTACCCGTGTGGATGGCAACGTCCGGGGCAAGGTAACCGTAAAGGGCCGGGTGGTGGTTGGAAAAGCCGCCCGGATGAAGGGCAATGTCAGCGGGACTGCCATAACCATTGGCGGGGTGGTGTACGGCGATGTGCTGGCCAGCGAGGGGCTGGTGATTCTCTCCACAGCTCTGATAATGGGGGATATTATTACCCGGCGTATCCAGGCCGATGAGGGCTGTCTTATCCATGGCAAGGTTGTGGTCTGTCCCACAGAAGAAAGCTGGACCAGGGCCGTTTCCGAGTACCGGGATGCCCAGGGGGTCAAGTCGGCCCTTTCCTCATTTGCAAGAGGGGAACCGCGAACCGAAGATCCGGCGCTGCTCCGCGGCCCGGTTGGGGCCCCAGGAAGCTATGGCCAAGATTGATTTTCCCGATCCCGGAGCTTCTTTTTTAAACCCCGCTTCTTATGCCAATGTAAAGACTGAATCCAAAAAGGCCCAGGATAAGTCCACGGTACAGAAAGGCCAAAAATCCCGTTTTTCTTCGATCCTGGAAACCACCCGTGAGGAAGCCGCTGCGGAATTGGGCGCCCCCCAGGAACTGCCGGTTTCGGAAGAAGCGGTCAATCATCTGCTGGACGATGTCCGCAGCGCCGGGGATGAGCTGCGGAACCGGCCCTTTCCGGAGGAGATCATCCGTTATAAACGGGCGGTTCGGGATTTTTTGCACTATGTGGTGGAGAATGACTACACGGTAGAGAAATATTCCCGGTATAGCAAGCCGCTAAAGCCGAAGCTGCGTGATTTTGTCCAAGTTCAGGTGGTGGATAAGAAGCTTGAGGATATGGCCGCCATGCTGATGACCAGTCAGATGAATCAGCTTGAGCTTCTGGCCCGCCTTGAGGAAATAACGGGTCTTCTGGTAGATTTATTGCAATAAGGAATGTATATGAGCGATCAGGACGATGACGGCATTTTGTCGAATGAAGATATAATAGATGAAGATATTTCTGCCCTGGAAGACAACCCCGAGGAACAGGAAATGGAAAGCGCCGGTATCGCAGTGGAAACCGGCAGCCATGAGCCCGTCGAAGCGGGCACTCCGGTCTACCGGCTGCGGCTTTTTTATTCCAATGAGACTTTCCTCGCCGTGTACAAGGGAGACCCCCTTACTCCCACCTCCATGGTGCTGGTGCCGACCCGGTATGGCCGGGACCTGGCCCAGGTTATCGGCCCGGTCCACCGGAGCAACGGTCAGTTATCCGATATCGCCTGGATTGAACGGCCAGCCTCAAAGGAGGATCTGGAAAGATCCGCCTATAACCGGGATCAGGAAAAGGACGCTTTTCATATCTGCAAGGAAAAAATTGAAGCCCGCCGGCTGGAAATGAAACTGGTCTCGGTCCATTATCTGCTTGAGGAGCCCAAGATACTCTTTTTCTTTACCTCGGAAAACCGGGTGGATTTTCGGGAACTGGTAAAGGATCTGGTGAACATCTTCAAAATGCGGATAGAACTGCGTCAGATCGGCGTCCGTGACGAGGCCCGGGTTGTGGGCGGCCTGGGGGTCTGCGGCCGCTGTTACTGCTGCCACGCGGTCTCGGATAAACTCAGGCCCGTGTCCATCAAAATGGCCAAGGATCAGAACCTGTCCCTCAACTCCATGAAAATTTCCGGCCCCTGCGGCCGCCTCCTCTGCTGCCTCTCCTACGAACACAACTTCTACAGCGAGGCCCGCCGCCAAATTCCCCAGGAAGGGGCCCGGATAAACTACGAAGACGCCGTGTGGCGCGTTACGGAAGTCAACGTAGTCATGGGCCATCTCAAACTCTCCTCCGAAGACGGCCGCCTCCTTACCATCCCCGTCTCCGGCTTCGAAAAGGTTGAAGGCCGCTGGCACATTAGGCGGCCGGAATTTGCAGCCGAACCCGAAGGGTGAGGTTCCCCTCTTGAACATGCAACCGAACCCGAAGGGTGAGGCTCTGCTTTCCGCAGGTGACAATTCGGCCGGCACCGATGGTAATTCACCAACAGGTTCTTATTTATTGGACTTGTTCGAGAACCCGATTGGTTCTCTCACAAGTCGTTTCAGCGGATTTGTTCGATAACTGAAGTTATCGAACAACCCTATTATATCCCTTTATTTTACACCGCCCAAAGTCAATCCGCTTACCAGTTGCTTTGAGCCGACAATATACATCAGCATAACCGGTAAGGTTGCTATTATGGAACCCGCCATCAGGGGACCCCAGGCATACACATCGGCCACCACCATTTCGGAAAGCGCCAGGGTTAATGTTTTAAACACCGATGATGTAATGGTGACCAGGGCATACTGATATTCGCTCCAGCAAAGGGTGAATGAAAAAATAATCGTCGCCGCAATTCCCGGGGATGCCAGGGGAAGCACAATCTGAAACAGGGAACGCATCCGCCCGCATCCGTCAATTTTGGCGGCCTCCTCAAGGGCTATAGGGATGGTACGAAAATAGGATATGAGCATCCAGGTGGCATAGGGGATAGTAAAAGTCGGATATATCCATCCCAAACCTACCAGGGTATTCTGCAGCCCCATATTGGTTATCAAGACATACAGGGGAATAAACATGACCGACCGGGGCATCAAATAGGCATATAAGATACTGTTGCCTAAAGCCCTGCGTCCAAAAAAACGCAGCCGGGCAAAGGCATAGGCCGCCAGGGAACTGACGGCTACCGACAGTAACGCTACAATCACCGATACAAAAAAACTGTTCCGGAGATTATTTAAAAAGTGGCGTTCAAAAATAAGACTGCGGTAGGAGTTCAGCGTGGGGGAATGGGGCCATAAGGCAGGACGCATCAGGTACACTTCCGCCTGAGTCTTGATGGAGGTGTTCAGGGTCCAGTAGACCGGGAAAAGCGCCACAATAACGAATATCACTGCGGGCAAAATTACAAGATACTGATATTTCTTACGCATTACGGATAAGCCCCTTTATCATCCTTCTTCCTGAGTTTTACCCATACGCCGCATTACCAGGCTGATAAGCAGGACGAGGAAGGGAATGGCGAACATGGACGAAGATATGGCCTTGGAAAGGTTCAGGTTCATAAAACCTACGGTATATCCATAGGTTGAAAGAATCTGGGTAGCATTAGCAGGGCCACCGCCGGTAAGAATCCAGATAATTTCAAAATCGTTAAAAGTCCAGATAGTGGTAATCAAGGTTGAAAGCACCACCACTTCTTTGATAAGGGGCATGGTTATATGAAAGAAACTGCGTACGGCACCGGCGCCGTCAATTCTTGCGGCTTCGTAATAATCTATGGGAATAGGCTGGAGCCCCGCCAGAACAGAAATGCCGATAAAGGGGGTGCCCCGCCAGATATTGGCGATGATGATAGAAAACATGGCGTAGTGGGTATCGTACAGCCAGGGAACAGGACCATGGGTAATACCCAGGGCCATCAGAATAAAGTTGAATAATCCCCCTATGTCGGAGTACATCCATTTCCAGGTAAGGGCAGAAACGAGGGTCGGGATGGTCCAGGGAACAAACATCAGTACTCGCAGAATGTTTTTGGCCGGTAAATGGGCATTCAGGATAAGGGCCATGATGACCCCCAATATGGCCTTGCCCATTACCGCAAATACGGTATATACGACAGTGTTTCGTATGGACCGCAAGAAAATTTTGTCCTGCAGCAGGTTGGCAAAATTTTTAAAACCCACAAAGGATGCATTATTGCCGATTGTCTTATTGGTCAAACTGGTCCATAGCGCCCATATCAGGGGATACACCATGAATATCACCAGATACACCATTACCGGCGCAATAAGAACATAGGCAAAAATATAATCCCATCGCCTTTGCGCAATGCCTGTTCCGGCTTTCACCCTGCGATCTCCTTTTTCAAAACGGGAGTCACCATTCCGGGGAACGGCGGCTCCCATTTCCTATCGGCGGCTATTTGTAACTGGCGTAAATATCCTCAATCTCTTTCTGCAAGGCATTAGCCGCAGCCTGAGGAGTTGCGCCGTTTACAACAATATTCTCCAGGGTTTTGTTGAGGAGCTTCAGGTTAAACAACTCACCGGCCTGGGGGGTGTATTCACCGGGGTAACCGATGAAGCACAAAGCGGCCATGGCCTCAATGAAGGGTTTGGTCCGTTCTTCCTGCCACGCCGGATCTTCCTTGGCGCGTTCATACACTGGTACGATTGAAGGCATTTCCACATCCATCCAGTTCTTGTACCAGTCATAGGTGTAGAGATAGGCGATCAAATCCTTGGCCAGCTGCGGCTGTTTGGTGGCATTAAAAATACCCAGGTATGAACCGGAGCTGGGGGTGAAAAAACCCTTAGGACCCGCAGGAATAGGGGCAATCCCGGTTTTCTCATAGAGATCGGCATTATCCCGTTTGATAGCCGCCAACAGGGTGCCGGCATTGACAACCATGGCGCTCTGTCCGCTCAGATAGGCGGTATTGTTGGCTGCATCATCCCAGTTAACCGCAGAGGGAGGAACGATTCCGTCACTCTTGTAAATCTGGGCCATGTAGGCCAGGGCAGCTACCGTTTCAGGGCTGTTCGCCACAATGGTCTTGCTGTCCTTGGCAACAAGGGATCCACCCATAGCCCAGAGCATGACCTGGTTCAGCCATTCCGCATCGGAGTTGGTTGCCCCCAAGCCCATCCCGGCGCCATAAAAACCTTTGGATGTATCGGTGAGTACCTTCGCCATACTGCGGAATTCATCCCAGGTAGCGGGCGGCGCATTAAAACCGGCGGCGCCCAGCAGATCCTTGCGGTAGTGCAGGGTGGGTGAGTAGAACTTCTGCGGTATGGCATACACCTTGCCGCCAAAAACAGCGGGTTGTATCAGGGCGGCGATCATGGGGCCATTATCGGCCTGAATCTTTTGTGCCAGATCGGAAACATCCAACATCAGATTTTTTGCATAGAACTGTCCCGCTTCCTGATACTGAAAGTAGGACACATCCGGCAGGTTATTGGACTCGATGGCGGCGGTCCACATTGGGAACAACTTTTCGTAGGCAATCAGCTCTACGGTGATGTTTACATTGTTCTCCTTGCCAAACCGGAGTACCCGATCTTTGAGCATCTGGTTCGTAGTTTCGTTCACTTCCTGCTTCAACCACACGGTTAAGGCGGGAACGGCAGACGCTGTAGTCTTTGGCTTAGCGCATCCGGTAAACAAGGTGAATACCAATACTGCAGCCAGGGTTAAAAACACACTCTTCTTCATTCTTTTCCTCCATTAAAAATCAAACTTTGTACATCCTCTGTATATAAACCTGAACGGAGAGCCTAATTGTTGCCTCCATTCAGGGCCCATACCACCATCTCACCGCCCTTCCTGTTCAGGCGGGCATAAAAGGGAACCGCAGTAAAGGTAAATGTTTCCCCCGGCTGCACCTGTAGTTCCCGGTATAACTGGTCCTCCTGCCAGCCGCTTATGGAACGCCTGGCCGCCTTACCGGTAATCGTAACAACCCCGCCCAGGAGCTCCGGATGAAAGGCTTCACCCAGGGCGCCGGTATAGATGGACAAGTCATTCAGCCGGGCGCCGTTATCATCTTCTTCAAAGCAAAACACCAGGGGGCCCCGCTCCAGGGCCACCCGGCCGCAGTCGGCGGCTACTTCGGGACGGGCCTCCATCACCCGGATACCCATGTCAAACTGCAGAATCACTGTGTCCCCGGGCTTCCATTCACGGGGGATACATAAAAAGCCATTTTCCTCTGTATAGGGCAAATTTTCGCCGCCGCAGGTCAGGCGGAAATTTTTACGGCTCCAGACGGGAAGCCTGAGACAGAGGCTAAACCGTACCGGCTTTACGGGATCCAGGTTCAGTTTTATTTTACCATCCCAGGGGTAATGGTGGGTCTGGGTGATGGTTGTCTCCACCCCCTCAAAGCTCGACTTCACCGAACTGCCTATATACTGATTGATATAGAACCGGTTTTTTCCGGTATAGTAGATATATCCCCCCAGGGACATCATCAGGCGGGCCAAATTCGGCGGGCAGCAGGCCACATCAAACCATTCCTGGCGCATCAGAGAAATATGGGGTTTGAAGTCGTTCATATTGTCATAGGCGGCCTGCCGGGCGGCCAGGGGGTTTGCGTAGAAAAAACGATCCCCCGAAAGGGATTCCCCACCCAGGATGTTGTTAAAGAGACAGCGTTCCATAATATCGCCGTATTCACCCCTGGGCTCCATGAGCATCATCCGGTGGGCAAAGAAGAATAACCCTATGGACGCGCAGGTTTCATTATAGGACATGGGGTTAGGCAAATCGTAGTCATAGGTAAAACGCTCTCCGTTAGGATTCGGGCCTATACCGCCGGTGATGTAGAACTGCCGGGACACCATGCTGCGCCAGAGGCGGCGGCAGGCATTGAGGAGTTCCGCATCGTCACATTCGGCGGCGACATCGGCCATGCCGGAGTACAAATAAACGGCGCGCACCGCATGGCCCACCGCATGCTGCTGATCCCGCACCGGACGATGGGCCTGATAATAGGCATAGCTGCCCTGTTTATCATACCGGTATTTTCTGTCCTGCGGCGCTTCGCCGAGGCGGGTGCATTCATCGTCGAAAAAATGCGGCTCCGTGCCCCGCTGGTTAATAAAATAACGGCTCAGGGTCAGGTACTTTTTCTCCCCGGTGATCTTAAACAACTTTACCAGGGCCAACTCAATCTCTTCATGGCCATCGTATCCGGGGAGTTGACCCGGCCGGGTCCCGAAAACCGTAATCAGAAGATCCGCATAGCGGCGTACCACATCCAAAAGAACCGCCTTACCGGTGGCCTCATAGTAGGCCACGGCGCCTTCGATCAAATGCCCCAGGCAGTACAACTCATGCTTAACCTTGAGATTGGTAAAACGGTTTTCCGGTCCCGTGGCAAAATAGTAACTGTTAAAGTACCCGTCCTGCTCCTGGCCGTTTTTGAACAATTCGGCAATTTCATCCACCTTTTGTTCCAACGCCGGGTCCTTCCGAACAGCCAGACTGTAGGCCGCAGCTTCTATCCACTTGGCAATATCAGAATCCCAAAAGTGATGGGGAACAAAATTTTTGTCTTCCAACCAGCTTTTTTTCAAGGCATCCACGCGGCCGGTTTCTATACAGTGCTGATATTCAATGGGCAAGGTAACATCCAAACAAAGCTGCTGCCGCTCACCCCAAAAATCGGTCAACGGACCCACCAGATTCCATTTTATTTCATTAGTTACGGTCATCAAACCCCTCAGCTTAATGTATGAATTTCTCTAAATAGCGCCATCTTTTATTGCCTTACATGATTCGACCATACTATGGGATCCTTCAGGAGTGAATTGACAAAATAGTAAAAAACATGTAAATTCAGGTAAATTAGGAAGTATCAATGCGGTATGGATTTAAACCTATAGATAACCGTCAGGTTTACAAGGCCAATTATATTTTCCAGCCCCAGGCTATAAAGCATCCTACCCGGAACCTGGAATTCCATGATATTTTTTATGTAATTGACGGATATTATTTTTTACGCCTTGGGGAAGAAGAATACCGGTTTAATGCGGGAGACATTGCGGTTCTGCCCGCCTTTTATCCCCATTTTGGGACCAATTTATGCAAGGTCAAGTCCCGTTTAATCTACATTCATTTTTTTAAAGAAAATGAGGATCGGATAATAACGGAAAACGATCCCCATCCGGAAAATCTGTTACTCACCAATACCTGCATTAATGTTAATAATCCGATAATTTATCAATATTTCCAGGAAATAACAAAAACCTATTGGTCAGACAGGTCTTATAAAAACATGCACTGTTCTGCGCTCCTCAATCTGATACTTATTGAAATGGCAAATGAATGTGCCCGGAATATCAATAAGAAGGATCAGATAATCCTGAACATACAGAATGTTCTGGCGGAATATCCCCATCAATTTTTTACCCTGGGCGAACTGGCCCGGCAGTCAAACCTTGGCATAAAAACCTTTAGTTCCCGGTTCAAAAAGGTTACCGGGCAGTCGGTTCACCAGTATCAATTAAACAGCAAGCTGAATCAAATAGCGGTATTACTGCGGAACGAAACCTATACAAGCCTTAAATATCTGGCGGTAAATTACGGATTTTATGATGAATTTCACCTGAGCGCGGCATTCAAAAAGAAATTCGGGGTCTCCCCCAAACACTATAGCTGATAACCATGGGTGTTAGATAAACTTCCGGTACAGGGCGGTCCATTCGGTTTTTACGAATTCAAACCTGGTGTCCATTCCAAAGAGGGTTTCCGAATTACCGATGAACAGGAAGGATTTGGCCGCCATGGAATTCCAGACGTGGCCCATAAGCGCGGCCCTGGCCTCTTCATCAAAATAAATCAGCACGTTCCGGCAAAAAACAATATCCATGTCCTGCAGAGCTGAACCGTTTTTCAGATCCTGATGCTCGAATCGTATTTTAGACATGATGTCGGCGCGGACCTTGTAGCCGCCATCAACCTTATCAAAGTATTTTTTTAAGTAGTTATCGCTGATGCCGACGATTTGGCTGTCCGCATAGAACCCTTCCTTGCCGGCCGCAAGGCTTCTCGGGCTGATATCGCCGGCCGCAATCTCGAATTTCCAGGGCGGGGGAAGGATTTCGCTTAAAAGCATGGCGATGGAATAGGGCTCTTCCCCGGTGGAACAGCCGGCGCTCCAGATTTTGATGGTGGTGTTTCCGGCGGCCTGCTTGATCCTCATCAATTCCGGGATAACAAAGTGTTCAAGGGCGTCAAAGTGGGCCTGATTGCGGAAAAAACGGGTCAGATTGGAGAGGAATTCAGCCTCCGCCATTATTTATGTCCGACCTCAAACAGCTCCTCCGCCGCCACCTCCGGGTGATGATACCGCTCCGTGTCCGGCTTTAGCCGCCCAAAGCTGATAGCCTTTCGGGGGCAGAAGTTCAGGCAGGCCTGGCATTGCTCGCAGCCGTTCTGAAAAACCGGGCCCTGTCCCGTCATGGAGATTGCACCGGCGGGGCAAATCCGTGCGCAGAGGCCGCAGGCATTGCAGGCGGCGGTGACACGGAAGAGACGGCCCATCCTCGGGCAGCCGATGTGGAAGAGGGCGCTTACAAAACCGGCAAAGGGCCGGAATGTCAGAACCCGGTTGCTTGTACGGGATACAATCGCTGCGGCAGCCTGCTCAGTCGCCTCGGCTTGCAGGGCGAGCCGCCGGTTCCGGAGTTCGGCTTTTTGTGCGCCGAAAATGGGAATGTAATTTTCCACCGCAGGAATGCGCCCCCCATAGTTCAAGACCAGTTTTTTCCGGCCCAGTACCCGGCTGACTTCGGCCAGTGCGCCGCCGGGGGAGGAACCGTAGCTTACCAAAGCGGCAAGATAACCCGCACGGATTTCGGCCTTTTCCAGAAACCGGCGTACCATTACCGGGACGCCGTAGGCATAGGCGGGAAACATAAACACTACCGCATCCGCTTCGACACGAATCTCGGGCTGCTTTATTTCCCGGCTAATCGATACAATCACCGCATCGCCGATCCGTTGGGCCAGTTTCTTTGCCGACCAATAGGTATTGCCCGTACCGCTGAAGTAGTAGATCCTAGTCATTTTTCTTGTAGACCTCAAAATAGAATTCTACCTGATCCTTCAGCGCCTCCTGTACCGGGCGGGGTGCGTAGCCGGTAAGGGCGGTGATTTTTTCGTGGGAGAAGTTGCAGTTATCACCCAAAACCTTTAATGCGTAAGGGGTGAACATCAGTGTTTGCCCCCTGGCCAGGGAAATGGCTTCGGCGATACCGGCAAACAGGTTTACGAACCCAAGGGGCAGGCAGAGTTTCGGCGGCTTTACCCCGGCGGCCCGGGCGGATGTTTCCACCAGTTCCTTCACCGAAAGGGTGTGCCCGGAGAGAATATAGCTTTCGCCGGAAACACCCTTGTCAGCAATATCCGCCAGGGCCTTCACCACATCCTTTACGTCCACAAAATCGTAGCGGCCGGTGATATAAATAGGCAGGCGGCGCTCCGCCACATCAACTACCATTTGCCCGAAGTTGGAACGCTTCATTTCAAACCCGCCGACTACCCCCGAAGGCATACCGATGACCGCATCCAAGCCTCGTGTGCGTATCGCGTCCAGGACCAGGTTGGAAGCCGCCGCCTTGCTTACCGCGTAGGCGCCGGAAACACTGTCGGGGTCAAACCGGGGGATTTCCCGCAGGACACTGGTATTGTCGGAAAAGGGCAGGGTATGGACCGTGCCGGTGTAGACAAGCCGCTTCACCCCGTGGGCCAGGCACGCATCAATGACGTTTTGGGTACCATCAATATTGACCGCCCTGATATTCGCGTCAATTTTACTGGCGATAGAAACAATGCCGGCTAAATGGTAGACATAGCGCGCCCCCGCAATCGCTGCGCCAATGGATTCAGGCTTGGTGATGTCGGCAAAAACGACCTCGTCCGCATAGCGCTTGAGGAAGGGGACAACCCGCTCGCCCCGGTAGTACAGCGCACGGACATACCGGCCCCGGGCGTGGAGTTCTGCGCAGAGGGCAAGGCCGATACGGCCGCTTGCGCCGGTTACAACATGGATTTCGTTATTCATTAGAAAGACGGTAGCACGGGGCGGGGGCGGGTGTCAAAGCAACCATTGACCAAGTCTGCCCGGCTCGGGATAATGTTTTTACATGAATAAGTTTATTTTTATCTCAGGGGGAGTGTGTTCCAGTTTGGGGAAGGGTGTGGCCGCTTCTTCCCTGGGGGCTTTGCTGGAAAGCCGGGGACTGAATGTCCGCATGGTCAAGTGTGACCCCTACATCAATGTGGACGCCGGGACCATGAGCCCCTATCAGCACGGCGAGGTGTATGTCACCGATGATGGGGCCGAGACTGACCTGGACCTGGGGAACTACGCCCGGTTTACCGGGAGTCCCCTTTCGCGGGCCAATTCGATCACCACCGGACAGGTCTACGAGGCGGTGATCCGCAAGGAGCGGGAGGGGCGGTTTCTGGGCCGCTGCGTCCAGGTTATTCCCCACATCACCGACGAGATTAAAAGCCGGATTCTGGCGGTTGCCAAAGAGGACCCCGACAACGATGTGGTGATTGTGGAGATAGGCGGCACCGTGGGGGACATCGAGTCTATCCCCTTTTTGGAGGCGGCCCGGCAGCTTATTCATGAATCGGGGCGGACCAATGCCCTTTCGGTACATCTTACCCTGATCCCTGAAGTGGCCGGGGGGGAACTCAAGACCAAGCCCACCCAGCACTCGGTCAAGGCCATGCAGGAGATGGGGATTCAGCCTGATGTACTTATCTGCCGCGCCCCGGTGATGCTGGACGAGAGCACCCGCCGCAAAATCGCCCTCTTTACCAACGTGGAAAGCGATGCAGTTTTTACTTCCTACGATGTGGACACCACAATTTACGAAATTCCGATCATTTTCTTTAACCAGAAGCTGGATCAGGTTGTTTTAAAAAAGATGGGGGTTGAAAGCCGCCACGCGAAACTGAACGCCTGGTATTCCATGATGGAGCACTTTACCAACCGTAAGGGCAAGGTGCGAATAGGTATCGTGGGCAAGTACATGGAACTCCACGACGCCTATAAATCGGTGTACGAGGCCCTGTTCCATGCCGGACTGGAAACAGGGGTTGAGGTGGAGCTGGTAAAAATCGACTCTTCCCGGCTGGAAGAAGCCGAAAATGTCGAAACCGTGTTTAACGGGGAAGGGAAGATAGACGGCCTCCTGGTTCCCGGCGGCTTCGGCCAGCGGGGGATCAACGGCATGGTCAAGGCAGCGGCTTGGGCCCGGATCAATAAAATTCCCTACTTCGGCATTTGCCTGGGGATGCAGATCATGGTGATCGACTGGGGCCGGAATGTGCTGGGCTGGGAGGACGCGGATTCCACCGAGTTCAACCAGGATTCAAAGCATCCGGTGATCTCTTTATTGGAAGAACAGGTGGATGTGAAAAACTACGGGGGGACCATGCGGCTGGGAAAGAGTGAAACCGTGGCGGAGCCGGGGAGTCGAATACTTGCCGCCTATAAAGAAAAGAACATCTGGGAGCGCCACCGGCACCGCTATGAATTTGCCAATAAGTACCGCACAGAAATGACCGGGTCGGGGCTCAAAATCGGCGCCCTTACCCCCGACGGCAGTCTGGTGGAATGTGTGGAATGGCCGGACCATCCCTGGGGTCTTGGCGTCCAGTTTCACCCGGAGTTCAAATCAAAACCCACCGCCGCCAGCCCATTGTTTCGGGATTTTATCGCCGCAGCAAGGGACCAAAAGAAGTGAAGTTCCGGCAATTCCTCATCACCCTTTCTGTATTCCTCATCATCAGCGCCTGTTCTTTTGATTACGGAGATACCTCCTCTGTAGAAAGCGATATCCCTGACATTGTGATGGGTGATGTGGAATATGTCCGGGTGCGGGGAGGGGACCCGCAGGTGCGGTTTCGGGCAGAATTGGCGGAACGTTATGAAAATCGTCAAGTCATGGAGCTGCGGAATTTTTCCTTTGAGCAGTTTGATCATCATGGAGCGGAAGTTAACGCCATGGGCCACGCAGGAACCGCCCATGTGGAACTTGAATCGGGGAATGTCAATCTGCGGGACGGGGTCAGTATCGCCGTCGATTCCGAAGATATGACCATTGAAACGGGAAAACTCGACTGGCAGGACAAGGAGCGTATCCTTTCCGGCGGCACGGAAGATGAGGTAAAGATCCTTCGGGAAAACGGGACCAGTTTTAACGGCAGGGGTTTTACCGCCAACACCCGGAACCGCACCTGGGAATTTGCCGGAGAAGTCGGGGGCACCTATATCCACGATGATGAGGATAGTGATGCGGAATAGTTCATTCCTCACGGTATGCGTATTGTTTTTCTGCGGCGCGGCTATCGCCGGAGCCGATGTCTTCACCTTCAAGGCGGATCGGATGACGGGGAGCCGGGCATCGGGAAAGGAAATTACGATTCTGATAGGGAACGCCGAGGTCCGGTCTGATAATCTGATCCTCAGGGCGAACCGGATTGAACTCCAGGGGGATGATAATCAATTTATCGACTGTACCGGAGGAGTTTGGGGCCGGGAGGAGGAGAAGGACATCCTTTTTATAACCGACCGGCTGCGTTATGACCGGAAGCTGAAAATTGCCCGGCTGGAAGGGAATTCAACCCTGGAGGATAAAAAAAACGAAATTGTCGCCAAGGGCCGCTTTATCGAGTATGATGATCAGGCGGAGGTGACGGTGTTTCAGATTGGGGTGCGGCTTTTTAAGGATGAAATGGTCTGCCGCTCCGAATATGCGGTGTACCGGCGTACGGAAAAACTCCTGGACCTTTCCGGATTTCCGGTGGTCTTTAAAAAGAACGATGAATTCCGGGCCGACCGTATCCGGGTGGACCTGGATACCGACGATGTCACCATGGAAGGGGCTGTCTCCGGCTCCATCAAAAACTAACGTCATGGATGTCATTACTCCTCCCGCCGACTCTCAGGACCTGCATGTTGGGGGCTTGTTAGGAAGAGCGGCGCGGCTCCGGACTGCTCCCCCACCGGATGTCCCTCCCCTGGAATTTTCCACCGAAGTTGAAGTCCAGGATACCCCTCCGATAGTGCCTTTGGAGACCGGCCCCGTTCTTCCGCAGGATCTCCATGTGCTTGGGGTAAAGGACCTCCGCAAAAAATTCGGCCGTAAGGAAGTGGTCCGGGGGGTGAACTTTTCCATGAATAACGGTGAAGTGGCGGGGCTTTTGGGGCCCAACGGCGCCGGGAAAACGACTATTTTTTACATGATTGTCGGCTTTTATCATCCCAGCGCAGGGATGGTCGCCATGGACGACATAGATATCACCGGCAAGCCCATGTACCTGCGGGCCCGGCAGGGCATCGCTTACCTCCCCCAGGAGGCGTCGATTTTCCGCAAGCTCACGGTGGAGCAGAACATCTGGGCCATCCTGGAAAGCCGCCGGGACATCAATAAAAAGGAGAAAAAGGAGCGGCTGGAGAACTTGCTTGATGAATTCGGCATCGGCCGGCTGCGCAAGCAGTTCGGGTTTACCCTTTCCGGGGGGGAACGGCGGCGCACCGAAATTGCCCGTGCCCTTGCCACGGAACCCAAGTTTCTCCTGCTGGACGAGCCCTTCGCCGGTATCGACCCAATAGCGGTCTACGAAATCAAGCAGATCATCCGCAGGCTTGCCGAAAAGGGCATCGGCGTCCTTATCACCGACCACAATGTCCGGGACACCCTGGAAATTACCACCGAAGCCTTCATCATCGCCAACGGCTCCATTGTCGCCAGGGGGGGCCGGGACGAGATCCTTGCCAACGAAATGGTGCGGGAAGTGTATCTGGGGTCGGAATTCAAGATGTAGCCGCGAAGTAAATTACAGTCCCAGATCCTTCCCGACAAGAATTACCTTGATCCGGCCTGCGGGCTTGCAGAGCCGGGTGGTGACGATGTAGGTGCAGATTGAATCTGCGGAGAGGCAGTTGCCGCAGCTGCCGGTTTCTCCGCAGGGGGTTTTGTTGTCCGGGCCTACCCGCTGCATATTCGCGGGGGACGCGATGGTCCGTGCGCGGTCATAGGCGGCTTGCAGATTTTTAGTCACCTTGTTCATCCCCGCCACTACGATGACCTGTTTGGGGCCGTAGATCATGGCGGCTACCCGGTTGCCCCCGCCATCGATGTTCACCAACTGCCCGTCCTCACTGATGGCGTTGCTGCCGGTGAGAAAGGTGTCGCAGAGCAGGGCCTTCCGCATCAGCTCCTGCCGTTCCGCCGGGGTGGCGGCGCTGTCCCGGTCAATAACCTGGTAGCCCTTTTCCACGACAAGCTTCTGGAGCCCCAGGGCCGCGGTGCTCATGGAACCGCCCCAGGAAACCACATCGGTTTTGGGGATAAGAGAAAAGACCTTTTCGATTGCCTCTTCGGTTTCGTCAAAATAAAAAGCCTCGAAAAACCGGTTCTGCAGGGCCTTTACCACTTTTGGGCCAAGCTTGCTGTAGCGCAGTTCAATGGGAGAATTTGCCATGTTGTGCCTCCGTGGAATATTAATCCCGATTTGTTCCGGGCCGCAAGTAGGTTGTCCTTTGACTTTTAGTTTGACTGTGCCGGGGGATAGCGGTATAGTTTGGAGGTAGAGGATACTATGGCGAAACAAAGCGTACTAAATCAGCCGCAGCGGGGCCTCACCTTCGACGATGTATGGGCAGCGCTGATGGAAACGCGGGCGCACCAGGAAGAGACCGGCCGGCTTGTCAAAGAATTGACTAAAAATATGGGTGGCTTGAACAACCGTATGGGTGAACTGGTTGAGCATCTTGTCTCATCGGGCATACTGAACCGCTTCAAAGAGCTGGGGTATACCTTTGATAAAATGAGCCGGGATACGGTGGTCATTGGGCCGAATGGCGACCGGCGGGAAGTTGACATGGAACTGCACAATGGACGAGACATCATGCTGATAGAGATAAAAGCAAAGCCTGCGATGGATGATATAGACGACCATGCGGAGCGGATAACCTTTTTGAAAAACCTCGGCAAGTATCAGGACAACAATGTATACGGGGCGATAGCGGGGGCGGTGTTTCCGGCAAATGTCAAGACATACGCGCTGAAAAGCGGCTTCTATGTGATAGAACAGAGCGGCGACACGGTACGTATCGAAACACTTGGCGGCACATTCAAGGGTAAAAAGTGGTGACTAAGGTGGTTCAGATGCTGCCCCCCGGACCTACTCTTTGTGATCTTTGTGTCTCCGTGTGAGGTTTTCCGGATAGGGCTGCCCCTCGATTAGTTTAAATTGGATTGATGGGCCTGATTTTTTAATAATTTAGCCAGGCCGAGGATGGTTTCATTATCTTTTTCATTCAGTTCAAGGATTATTTGTATTACAGAACGAATTGTCGGTTGATATGAAGGGATGGATTTATCATATTTTCCGGTAACCAGATATTCCACCGATACCCCGAGCGCTTCGGCAATCTTTACGGCAATGTCGGCCGGAGGCATGGACGCCCGTGCCCCCAGGTAGCAGCCTATGGTCCCCTGTGCAATGCCCGTTTTGGCACTCAATTCCTTAACCGTTAAGTCATGATAATCAAGTTCTGATCGTAAATTTTGTCTAAAATCCATCTTTATTAAAAAAATAATGCAAAATCAGTGTCATGTGCTTGACGAATTTGCGATCGCAAGATATATTATAAAGAAAGTGCGATTGCAAATAAAATAGTCATAAAAATGGCTATTGCAAAAAGGCAGGGGGTTTTCTTTTACGTGTCTCCTTAAGTAATAGCCCCGGGGGCAGGTCGTTCTTGCAGGAGTAACTGCTGCCGGGGTTCCTTTACTTGATATAGGTGAGCAGGTTCCAAAACTCGGTTAGTTTTGGAACCTGCCTCAGGTTTTTGGTTGTGGCCTTGCAAAGAGGTACTCAGACGGCGGAAACTCCCGCAAAGAAAGCACGCCGTCTGAGATTTTAATAGACAGGGAACGTATAGAGCATACCTTCACTGTTTGTTAGCCCTCTTTATTGGTCTTCCGTCGTAAGGCGGAAGGACATCCGGACGTATGTTCCGGGTGAATATTTTTAAGGAGGACTCTATGAAAAACAGGAGTCTCTTTTTCGGAATTGTCGGCATAGTTCTGGCAATAGGATTGATTTTTACCGGCTGCCCCGACCCCACTGCGGGTGAACCGGGACCCGCCGGACCTCAGGGACCACAGGGCCCCGGCCTTCCTGGGAGCACGCCGTCTGATGTGAATACCGCTGTTTTCACGCTGACATCGGATAAGAATGCGCTGTTGATTAAGCTTGGCGGCACCGGCACGTTTAAGGCAAGCCTCAGCCAGTCTGATTTTACGATTACCGGCTCGAGTGCGACACCCCTGAAAGCGGGTACCGTGGTACGCATCGCTGATGATACCGCATACATTAAGGCGGCCGCAGGTGAAACCTGGTGGGGCAGCACCGACAACAAAATTACGGTTAAAGCAAGCGCATTGACCGCTGCGGCGACCACCCCAACGGTAACGCCCGGTTGGTACATCACCGGAGACCAAGCTGTTGCGCCTGACGCTTCTTATGGGTCGGTCCTGATTGTAGAGGGCACCATTACTTCTACAGCGATTTATACCCTCGGCGCCAGCTCTCCTGACGTCCTTATTTCCAAGGGTCTTCTCCTGAGCGGTTCCGCCAACTGGACTGTGGCTGCCAATAAGATTCTGGTAGTAACTGAGGGCGGTATAACTCAGAGCGGCGCTGCCGCTGCGCTTACCGTTGCCGGGGAGGCGTACATCACCGGCGATGTAACGAGCGAGCACGGTACTCCCGTGGCATTAGCGGTTTCCAGCGGCGGAAATGCGAACATCAGCGGTAATGTTACCGGTTCGGTGACCGTTACTGCGGGAGCCGGCACGAATGCAACATTGTCTGTAGGCGGCAATGTGGTGGGTCTTTTGACCCTGACCGGCGGCGCCAGCTCCGGGTCCGGTATCCTTGAACTGACCAAAGCAGACGGTACTGCCACCGTTAAAACGGCATCGGCTGACACCACCTACCTGACCGGAAAGGGCACCATCGCGTCCACGGGCGCGACAAACAGCGTTACACTTACCGCAGCCAGCGCCGGTACCCTTACTATTGGGGCAACAACCCTGGGCCTTAACGGTATCAAAATCGTCTCCGGCACTACTGCCAGCGGCATTAACATTTCCGGTAATGGGAGCCTTTCCTCGGCGGCAAGCAGTACGCTTACCGTAGCCACCAGCGTCGCTACTCTTAAAGCATCCACCACCCCCGGGCTCGTCATCGGCAACGGCATCACCCTGGAGACCCAGGGCACCGCTGTGGTAGTGGACGCCACCGCCGGCACCGATAAGGTTATCTCCGGTGCGGGTACTCTTGCGGTAACCGGCTCTGCCGGTCTTACCCTGATGGATGCTACCGGCGGCGTTACGAATGTTACCCTTGGCAACAACACTACTGTTACCCTGAAGGGCGACATCAAACTTGCGGGCGGCGGGCAGAAGGTTATCCTTCCCGGCTCCTCTTCCGCAGGCGGCGCGGTGTACTCCGCTCACGGCGACACGGTAGTGATTGCTGCACTCACAGGGGCGACTCTGAATGGGGACCTGTACGTAAACAACGCCGGTTCAGTCCGGTTGGCCGCCAGCGGCATTATCACCGGTACAGCCGGCAAATATATCGTCCTGGGCGATGGACTGGCCGGTCCTGCACTGAAAGTTGGTAGCACCACGGGCAAATTTACCGCCGCGACTACCGGCGCCGACTCGTATATCAAGCTTTCGTCTGCGGGTATTGAAGGCGTTGGCGGAACCGCTGTTAGTTTGGCCGGTGGTGGTAGTGCTGATATCGAGATCAATGTACTCAGGGACGCCGCTTTCAACAACGTTATCGTTGATGTTGCTACGAACGGTGTGGTTAAAATCGTCAAAGGTGCAAAGCTTACCCTGACCCTTGCCACCACCGGTGACGGTGTGGCCTCCGGCGGTATCTTCACCAAGAGTGCCGGTTTTGCCAAGGCGAATGCGACTGTTGACACTACCAACGGTACTACGACAACTACAGTAACGGTTGCCGCAGGCGCCAAGGTCATGAGTGGCGCCCAAGGGGCTGTTGCGGGTGAAGTTTACACCGGTACGGGTACTACTCGGGATGATGGTGTGATTGACGCCGCAGCGGGCCCCCTTAGTATCGACAAGGATGATACCTTCGCATTAACCAGTGGCAAGATTGTACCCACTGGGGCCTAACAAGGTGCCGTCCGGCGCACTTTAGCCGGGCATAAAAAGTTTAAGCTGGCCGTCCTCCGCTGTGGGGACGGCCTTTTTTATGGCTCCAAAGGAAACCAACAAAGCGCTTCCCTATGGCAAAACGATCACAGGCAGTCGGCTTTTTTTTGCCGGGAATACGAAGAATTTAACCACGAAGCTATGATAAATAGTATGCGGTTTATCTGGTATGCTGTAGGAGTTCGGAAGGACAACTACCGGTTGCTGTGGACCTGGGGCAGAACACTGACCCCGTAACCACGAATAAC
>BOAV01000031.1 GCA_026002045.1 Spirochaetia bacterium
TCATTTAGAGCGGTGCAAATATCATCAAGAAAAGGGACAAGAGGGAGATTGGTGGGATAAGGGTTTGCATAAGAGGATCAGTCACGACGGAAGATTAACACATTAAATCGTACTCCTCAACCATCCTACGCCATATCGGCCCAGAATGATTGCCTGATCTGTTCCACTTTTTTCCGCAAGATCCTCATTGATTCCGGGGAAGACCCGGATAACCCGGTTCTCTCCGATGAGGAGCGGTTCCTGATGGATCTCGGCCGCGCCATAAGCCGGGACCCCCATAACATCCCTGCGGATTTGTATGATACCTTAAAGGAGCGGTATACCACGGAACAGATCGTGCTGCTTATTTCCTTTGCGGGGATTATGGCGGCCACCAATCTGTTTAACACGGTTGCGAAGGTTCCGCTGGACGAAGTTTTGTATAAATACGCAAAAAAAGAGGTGTAGATCATGGGTGATTTTTCAGGAAAGACGGCGTTTATTACCGGGGCGGCCCACGGGCAGGGGCGGGCAACAGCGTTACTGTTGGCCAAGGAAGGCGCGGATATCGTCGCCTTTGATGTGGCTAAAAAGATCGAGTACCCCGCCTACGAATTTGGCACCGGCGAAGAATTGAAAAGCCTCAAGGCCGAAATTGAAGCCCTGGGGCGGCGGGCCCTTATCGCCGCCGGGGATGTGCGCTCCGATGCGGCCATAAGCAGGGCCGTGGACGAGGCAATCGCCGCCTTCGGCAAAATCGACATACTCTTTAACAATGCGGGGATTTGCGCTTACGCCGCAGTGGACACCATGACCGATGACGAATGGGACGCCATGATCGATATCAATTTGAAGGGCCCCTTCAACGTTACCCGCCGGGTGGTCCCCCACATGATGAAGGCAAAAAGCGGGGTGATCATCAACAATTCCTCCACCATGGGGCTTCGGGGGGGCAAACGGCTTTCCCATTACACCGCTTCCAAATGGGGCCTCACGGGGCTGACCAAGGCCTGGGCCATAGAATTTGCCCCCTACAATATCCGGGTGGTGAGCATCCATCCCACCGGGGTGAACACCCCCATGAACGACGGCCTGGCCGCCCTGGAAGGCTCCACCCCCCTGGAAATCGCCGAGCGGAGCGCGGGGAACCTGCTGCCCGTACCCTGGCTGGAGGTGGAGGACGTGGCGAACCTGGTGGCCTATGTTGCAAGTGACAAGGCCCGGTACGCCACCGGTTCCCAGTTCGTCCTTGACGCGGGCCTCCTGACGGTATAATGATGATTGACCGTATAGAAAAGATTTCACTGGGCGGCTTCTCCCAAAAAATACACATCAAAACGGAGAACCCCGCCAATCCCGTGCTGCTGTTTCTCCACGGCGGGCCGGGGGTGTGCAACCGCCACACGGTGATGACCACCCACGCCGACCTGACCGACACATTCACCCTGGCAGCATGGGACCAGCGCGGCAGCGGCGGCTCCTATTGGGGATGCGATCCCGCGACCCTTACCATCGACCGGCTTGTCGAAGACGCCCGCGAACTGGTGCTCTGGCTTTGCCGTGAATATAAAAAAGAAAAGATTTTTATCATCGGCGGCAGTTGGGGATCGGAACTGGGGACCTACCTGTGTTACCGTTACCCCGAACACATTGCCGCCTATGTGGGTTTCGGGCAGGTGGTAAACGGCGCAGTGAACGAAACCCTCACGTTTCAGTTTACCCTTGAGGCCGCCGAAAAAGCCGGTGACAGAGGGGCGCTCGATATATTGCACCGGGTGGGGCCCCCTGTAAGGGGCGTGTACAAGGGCGGCTTTTCCGGCATGATGGCCCAGCGCCGCATCATGATGAAGTACGGCGGTTACTCGCCGGATAAACGTAAACGCAGCAACTTCCGGGCCCTCGTTCTCCCCATGCTCCTTTCGGGGGAATACTCCCTGAGTGACCTGATCGGCGTTGCAAAGGGGTACAAGTTTGTACTCACCGCGATGTGGCCCGAAGTGGGGACCACCGATTTTCCGGCAACATGTACGGAGTTCAAAATGCCCTACTTTATCTTTGACGGTGTGCTCGATCAAAACACACCGGCGTCTCTGGTGCAGGGTTACTTTGATTTGATACGCTCTCCGAAAAAAGAACTCATCTGGTTTGAACATTCCGGTCACAACCCGATGGGCGACGAGGGTGAGCGCTTCAAAAAACTGTTACGTGAGAAACTGGAGATAAAGGATGCAATCAATGACCAACAGTAACACTATTCCTAAAATCGGCGGACTTGAAAAATTCGGGTTTTGCGCGTTTTCCGCATCAAACAATATCGTGTATCTCTTTAAGAGCATGTATTACCTGTTCTTCCTAACCAACGTGGTCAAGATTGACGTGTATATCGCCGGTACCATCCTGACTATCGGTACGATTTGGGATGCCGTGAACGACCCCCTCATCGGCTTTTGGGTGGTGAACCACAAGTTCAAAAGCGGTGAACGCTGCCGCCCCCTTGCACTCTGGTTCTCAGTTCCCTGGGCAATATCGGTAGTGTTACTGTTTGCCAACTTTGGGTTGCCCATGTTCGCAAAGGTGCTCCTCGCCCTGGTCATCTATCTGGTATTTGAGTTGTTCAACACCTATGTGGTCATTCCCTATAACAGCATGGGTGGGCTTGCCACCAACCTCGATGCGGACCGCCGCTCCATTAACGTGGCGCGGAACCTGGGCGCCTGTGTCGGAAGCGGTGTCGGGGCCGTTGCCTGTATGCCCCTGTTAAAACTATTCGGCGCCCTCGACGCCGGGGGAAACCTGAACGATAACGCGGCCCGCGGTTTCCTCCTGGTCGCCATCGTCATGGGGCTCATCGTCATTGCGGGCTGCCTTGTTCACTACTTCACCACCGAAGAGCGGGTAAAACCCATTGCGGATGAGGAAGAAAAACTGTCGGCCAAAACCGTGGTAAAAATGCTCCTGCACAGCAGGTCCTGGGTGCTCAACACGATCTATATTATCTGCTACAACGTTATCAACCTGCTCTTGATGACCTGCATCACCTACTACGCCACCTACATCCTCGGCAGTACCGCCGCGTCCACCATGATTCAGGCGGCATATCTCGTTACTTCCATTATCACCACACTGCTCGTCGGTACGCTGGATCAAAAACTCGGGCGAAAGCGGCTCATGATAATCGCCATTCTCGTGTCCTTCGCCGGCCGCATTTGGCTTATAGCCGATCCCTTCAATATTGTCTCCATTTATATCTGCGCCATTGGGGTTGGTTTTTCAGTTTCAATCGCCTACGTGATGATGAACACGAACCGTAACAACATCGTTGACTTAATCGAGTGGAAAGACGGCCGCCGTATTGACAGCCTCGTGTCAACCGCCGATGGGCTGGCAAGCAAGCTGGCATCGGCGGGCGCAACCCAGCTTATCGCCATATCGCTGTCGGTCACCGGCTTCAACGCGTCCCTCGATAAACAGCCCGATTCCGCGATCAACACGATTATCCTGCTGCTTGGCTGGGCGCCCTTCATCGTGTCCGTCGTAATGCTCGTCGTGGTACTGCTCCTGGACCTTGAAAACGAGCTGAGGAAGATGTGGGCGGAAAAAGTGCAAATGGCAAATAAGGGTTGATCTGTGACATCTGAATTCAAGGCGTTTCATTTCAAAGAAGGCTTCGGTTTGGGGGTCGCAACGGCGGCGACACAGATTGAGGGCGGCGAAGTGGAACATTCATGGATGGACTGGTCCCGGCAGGGCAAAATTTCTGACGGAAGCAGCCCCGCGCGGGCGGATGATCATTACCGGCTCTGGAAAGAGGATGCGGCCCTGATGCAAGACATGGGGATTCGCCATTACCGGCTGGGGCTTGAGTGGGCGCGGATCGAGCCGCGGGAAAATGAATTTGACCAGGAAGCGATTGATCATTACCGGGCGGAAATAACACTGCTCCGGGAATACGGCATTACCCCCCTTCTGACCCTCCATCATTTTACCAACCCCATGTGGTTTGAAAACTCAGGCGCTTTTCTCAACAAAAAAAATATTCCCCTGTTTCTCGCATTTGTGGAACGGATGGTTACTGAATTTGGGGATTTGGTTAACGAATATATCACCATTAACGAGCCCAATGTTTACAGCGTTTTTTCCTATATGCAGGGAACCTGGCCTCCGGGCCGCAGGTCTTTGTGGAGCACGGTTAGGGTGATGCACAATCTTGCCGCAGCCCATATTGCTGCCTACGCGCTGATACACCGGCTCCGTGACGGCGGGACAGGGGAGAGCGTGCGGGTGGGCTTTGCGCATCATCTGCGGGTGTGGGCGCCGAAGAATCCCAACAGCATTAAGGATAAGTTTTTTGTTTTGATTAACCGTTATTTTTTTCAGGGGTACCTCACCAATGCGCTGCTTAAACACAAATACTGTGATTTTATCGGCCTCAATTATTATTCCCGCTCCGCCGTGTCGGGGATTGGGGACGGGACCGCAGTGGGCGTACCGGTGAATGACCTTGGCTGGGAGATTTATCCCCCGGGGATTGTGGAATGTGCGGAGGAACTGTACGCCGCCTGCCCGCTTCCCATCTATGTTACCGAGAATGGCGCCTGCGATAATCAGGACACGTTCAGAAGCCGGTATATTATGGAGCATCTCCAAACAATAGCCGCTTCATCCCTGCCTTTTGAGCGGTATTACCACTGGAGTTTTTGTGATAACTTTGAATGGGCGGAAGGGGAGTCCGCCAGGTTTGGCCTTGTTCATGTTGACTACGAAACACAAAAACGGACTATTAAAGAGAGCGGGCAGTTTTATACGGATATTATCAAAAACAACGGTGTAACCGAGGCGGCTTACCAACAATACGCTGTGGGTCAGAATTACAGGAGAAACCATGGAAACTAAGGGCGGCATTACGCTTTCACGGCGCAATCTTTGGGCATTTTCGATCGGCGGTATCGGCCGCGACATGACCTATTACCTTTACAACAACTTCCTGTTTCTGTTCATTACCTTTACCAAGATCCTTACGGTTCAGCAATTTGCGCTGATGAATGTGATTATGGTTGTGTACCGCATTTGGGACGCAGTTAATGACCCTATCATGGGCGGTATTGTGGAGGCGACAAAGAGCAGGTTCGGCAAGTTTAAGCCCTGGATACTGATTGGCGCCTTCGTAACGGCAATATCGATTATCGGGCTTTTTTGTCTGCCCGCCACGGGGTGGAATTACGTGGTACTGTTCGCGGTGTTTTATTTTCTCCTCGACATCGGCTACACGATGAACGACATCGGCTACTGGGCAATGCTGCCCGCCCTTGCACGGGAAGAAAAGGACCGGAACCGGCTCACATCCTTTTCCGCGCTTTGGGCAGGGTTCGGCATGCTGCTCGCCACGATGCTCGTGCCCCTTTTGACGGCCGGTGACTTTACCATCGGCGGCAGTGCGAACAGGGCGTATTTTTGGGTCGCCATTGGAACGGCGTTCTTTCTGATAGCCTTCCAGTCAATGACCTGTTTTTGCGTTAAGGAGAAACGCTTTGTCTCGGAGGCGGAAAGCAGGGAGCGGCAGGGCTTTAAGGCGCTGCTCCGGGTCATCAAAAATAACGATCAGCTTTTATGGACAGTTGCGTTCTCCATGATACACCTCACGGGCCTCGCAATAGTCGGCGCGGCAAACACCCTGTATATATACATAACCTTTGGGTATCAGGGCATCCTGGGAGCGATTGTGGGCGCGCTGGGCGGCATGTCGGGTTTCTTCGTGATGCTCTTCTACCCCAGGATAGCGGAAAAGTTCAGGCGCAAACAGCTCGTGAGTTATGCGGTTATCGCGGTTGTCATCGGCAATGTGCTCCTGCTGCTTTCTTATCTGGCCATTCCTGCGTACGGCGTCGAATGGGACGCTTTGTACACGGCAAAGCTCATTGGCGTGACCGTGGCGGCTTTCTTTACGGGCATCAGCTCTCAGTTTATCTGGCTTGTCATTGTGATTTCTTTCTCCAACTGCGTTGAATACAACGACCTTAAAACTGGGCAGCGAAACGAGGCTGCAATATTTTCACTCCGCCCCTTTGTGGTGAAGATGAGCAGCGCCCTTGGGCAGCTTGGTACTTTTGTCATTTATATTACTACCGGTCTCAAGACCGTTTCCGACGGTATAGCGTCGGCAGAAAATGCGGCCAACAAGGGCCTTTTGACTGCCCTGGAGAAAGATACGGCCATAAGGGGTATCTTAAGCGGAGTTGAGCATTGGCGCGGCATTATGCTTATCAGCATCATTTGCCTTATCCCGGTTGTGTGTGACCTTGCGGCGCTGTATGTGTACCGCAGGAAGTGCGCATTGACAGAGGAGCGTTACGCCGATATTAACGCCCAAATCGCCGAGCGGGACGCTGCTTTAATAAGCGCAGGCGAAATGAAAGTAATAGAGGAATAGGATAGGTTGAGGAGTACGATTTAATGTGTTAATCTTCCGTCGTGACTGATCCTCTTATGCAAACCCTTATCTCCACCAATCTCCCTCTTGTCCCTTTTCTTGATGATATTTGCACCGCTCTAAATGAGAAAGGTGCACTGGTTATCCGTTCCGATCCCGGCAGCGGCAAGTCAACATTGGTTCCCCTGGCGCTGCTGGCAAAAAATAAAATGCCCGGAAAAATCCTCATGCTGGAACCCCGCCGGGCTGCGGCATTGGGGATCGCCTCCCGCATGGCTGATCTTATGGGGGAATCAATCGGTGGGCAGGTGGGTTATGCGGTGCGGCTTGAACGGCGCGTATCAGAGCGTACCCGGATCGAAGTGATCACCGAGGGGCTCCTGGTGCGACGGCTGCAGAACGATCCTGAACTTAGCGGGGTGTCCACCATAATTTTTGACGAATTTCATGAACGTTCTGTTCATACCGATCTTTCCCTCGCCCTGGTGATGGATCTGCGCCGGATGGGTTCCCCGGTGAACATCGTGGTCATGTCCGCCACCATGGACGCCGCAACAGTTGCCGCCTTTGTCGGCGCGCCAGGCGGAACTTCGCAAGGCGGACCCTCGCAAGGCGGACCTTCGCCGGTGATCGACTGTCCCGGCCGGGTCTTCCCGGTGGAAATCGAGTACCGGCCCATTTTGGATCGCTTACCCCTGGGAAAATCTGTCGGGGAGGCCTTGGTAAATATCCTTAATGACAGTATTACTGTGGACAAAGGAAACGTGCTGGTGTTCCTTCCGGGCCGCCGGGAAATTGACGATGCCCGTTCCGCATTATATGGCGCGGGCCTTGAGCGTGATTTTGAAGTGATGGGTCTTTACGGTTCCCTGCCCCTGGATAAACAGCGGCGGATTCTTTCTCCCAACAGTAATACTAAACGGCGAATAATCCTCTCCACCAATGTGGCGGAAACGGGGCTCACCATTCCGGGGATCACCTTGGTGGCGGATTCGGGCTTTGCCCGGATCGGGCGTTACCACATCCCCAGCGGTATGAACCGGCTGAGCCTGGAACCCGTCAGCCGCCGGAGCGCGGATCAGCGGGCGGGCAGGGCAGGGCGGCTCATGCCGGGGCGCTGTATCAGGCTTTGGGCGGAAAACAATGTCCGCCCGGCGGAAACCGATCCCGAAATCAGGCGGACCGATCTTTCTTCCCCGGTGTTGGACTGTCTCCTTTGGGGGATAAAAAATGCAGAGGATCTTTCCTGGCTCGAAGCGCCCCCTGCCGCCGCCTGGGGCCGGGCCCGTGAGCTCCTTTTTGAATTAGGTGCAATTGACGGCGAAGGCCGGCCAACGGAGCAGGGCAGGGAAATGGCAGGACTGGGTCTTGAAGTCAGGCTCGCCAGGCTCTGTATTGCAGGCAGGGAACAAGGCATGGCAAATCTTGGCGCCGCCGCCGCAGCGATACTGTCAGACCGGGACGGCTCCGGCGCCGGCCAGGATCCGGATTTCCGTTTACGGCTTTCGATTTTGCGCGGCCATGCTTCGATCCCGGTGGGAAGCGAAGCATGGCTTAAACGGATCAGGGATACTGCGGCGGACCTTCTCAAACGGCTTGGTCAGGGCCAGAAAACAAATGATCCTCTGTTCTCCTGGACCATGGAAGAAGAAACCGATGCGGGGGAACTTTTGGGGACCGCCTTCCCCGACCGGATAGCAAAACGCCGGGATGCCCCGACAGCAAGCAGGCGGGGCGGCATCGAAGGGATCTTCCGTTTTACCTCAGGCCGCGAAGGCCGCCTTGAGGGGCCGCTTGCCGCAGCGGAATGGATCGCCGCAACAGAAGTTGACGCCGGGGAACGGATGGGCTTTATCCGGCTTGCGGCCCCAATCTCCGAAAAGGCCGCTGTTGAAATTTTGAAAAATCAAATCACAGTTGAAAGCCGTATTGAATGGAAGGGCCTTGTGCCCCGGAGTATCGTAGTAAAACAGGCGGGCCGCATTCCCCTTGGGGAAGAAAAACGCCGCAGTCTGCGGGAGGAAATTGTCCCATGCCTGTCGGAATTGTTAAACCGTGAAGGAATCGGTATTCTTCCATGGGATGAGGCTGACGGACAGCCCCAAAGGCTTTTGGAACGGATCAGGTTTTTTGTTAACAGTAATACTGTTGATGTACGCACAGTAATACTGTGGACCGATGAGGCTCTCATCAATGATGCTGCGGAATGGCTCGGACCCTTTGTGTGGGAGGGCGCTCACAGCGGCGGCGGCCCCGTCATGAGCGGCAAGGGCCTTGCGGACGCCCTTGCCGCCCGGCTGGGCTGGGATGCAAAAAACGCACTTGACCACCTGGTTCCCGAATACTTCAAACATCCAAGGGGGCGTCCCCGGCTTATTGATTACAGCTCCGGGGAGCCGGTTCTACGGATCCGTTTACAGGATGCTTTCGGTATAACTTCGTCATGTGAAATTTTGTCCATACCTGTCGTCTTTCATTTACTGTCCCCCGCGGACAGGCCCATTCAGGTAACCCGTGACCTTCCCGGCTTTTGGAAGGGCTCTTATGCGGAGGTCCGCAAGGAAATGCGGGGCCGGTATCCCAAGCATCATTGGCCGGAATTTCCGGCTACTTTTTACTAATTGCCTTCAGTACCATGCTTTTCCATTTCTGTATTTGGGCAGCCTCTTTTTATCTGGGTTTGATGGATTGTTTTACCACAACCGTACCGTCGATGAATGACCGGCCATGGGGTGTATAGTGTTCATTTTCAATGTGCGCAATCAAATATGACAATGCGTCATTGCACATTGAGGTAATATTCACCTCAAGGCTTGTCACGCCTACGCCGTCCGTCACCGTTATGCTTTCGTTGTCAAAACCTACTATGGATATGTCCTCCGGCACCATAAGGGCGCCTATGCGCAGCTGCCGGATTACGATACCCGCCACATGGTCGTTGTTACACACATAGGCGGTGTATTTTTCAAGGTGAAGCGGAATATCGGTATAGAAGCCCCTCGCATCGCGGTCTTCAAGGGCATTGTCATAGGAAAGCCCCGCTTCCAGCATGGCCTTGCAAAAACCCATGTAGCGGTCGAGTATACTCGTGGTCGCGGATGTGGAACCGATAAACGCGATTTTTTGGTGCCCTGCGTTAATGAGCAGCCTGGTAAGATTATATGAGCCCAGGAAGTTGTTCGAGGCAACGCAGTCGGCTTCTCCGATTTCAGAGTAAAAATCCAGAAACACGCAGCGGGGCATTTTTTGGGTAATCATCGTTAAATACGCGTTCGAAAGTTGACCGAGCAGGATAATCCCGTCAACCTTATGGGCATTAATAAAGGCCGGCGCATCGCACTGGGCCTCGTCTTCTTCGTTCACAATTTCAAGGAGACCTGAATAATCCGTTTTCTTCAATGAATTGAGCAGCTTCTGATAAAACTTCCAGTAAAAGGTGCTTTCTCCCAGATAGCGTTCGGCAATCAGTATGCCGATATTGTAACTGCGGCCCTGGGGTATATTTTTCGGGAGGCTATTATGCACATAGCCCATTTGGCCGGCTTTTTTTTTGATTTCCGCCCGTAATTCGGCGCCTACCCCGTCTTTTCCGGTCAGAGCCTTACTCACCGTCACCGTACTGACCCCGAATTCTTTTGCGATGTCACTCATTTTTATACGTGATGCCATTAAATTCCTGTTTAATCCATGCGTTGAGAAATGGTTTACCGTATATGTGCGGTTTTGTCAAGGAAGGTTATTGATAAGGTAAAAATAATGAAAAACAAAGTAAAAAACGTGAATAATAAAGTAAAAAACTCTTGACAGATAGAAAAGATGTGCTATAAAATTCAATATCGATTATCTGATAACCGATATTTTTCAAGTTTTAGGAGGAGTTACACATGAAAGCTCTGAAAGCTGCAATTATTGCGGCCCTTGTTACCCTGTGTCTGGCCCCGGTTTTTGCCGGCGGCGGCAAGGACAATACGGCGGCTTCCGGCGGGAAAATCACCATCACCCTTTTGGATTCCTTTGTCCCGGGGGAAAGTTTAACCCCCGCGGTTGAAAGCGCCCTCAAAAAATTTCAGGCCCAGTATCCCAACGTTACCATTGAGCGTGAAGTAATCGCCAATGCGGATATCCCCACAAAGACCCAGACCCTGGGTCCTGCGGGCGAACTCCCCGATGTGTTTACCCTCAAAGGACAGCAGACAAAGACCTTTGTCGAAAACGGCTGGGTGCTCCCCCTGGATGAATACCTCAACGCGGACTCCGGCTGGAAAAACAGCTTTAAAGACGGCGTCTTTTCCAACTTCACCATCGGTGGAAAAATTTACGCGGTACCCTATCAGGTAACAAATACCTGCGTGTACTACAATGAGACCCTTTTCAAAGCGAACGGCATCAACAGCTTCCCCGCGACATGGGCGGAGTTTATTGAAGTTTGCAAAACCCTCAAGGCCAAGGGGATCACGCCCATCGCGTTCGGCAATGTGGGCAAATGGCCGGCGGAATCCGCCATTATGAGTACCCTCGGCAACCGCTTTACCGGTGACGAATGGTATCAGAATATACGCGAAGGCAACGGAAAGGCAAAGTGGACCGATCCGGAATTTGTCAACGCCCTTAGGGCGCTCAAAGAGCTTGCGGACATCGGCGCTTTTAACAGCGACATCAACAGTATTACCGATGCCCAGATGCGGCAGATGTTTATGAACGGCCGGGCGGCAATGGCGATTGACGGCACCTGGGCGCTCGGGGATTTAGACGCAAACGCTCCGGCGGACCTGCTTCCCAACATCAAACTGGCGGCCCTTCCCTCGGTGTCCGGCGGCAAGGGTAAGCAGAACGCCATCACGGGCGGCGCGGGCTGGGGCTATGCGGTATCCGCGAAGGTGTCTCCGGCAAAGCGTGAAATCATCGGCAAGTTCCTCGAAATAATGACGAACAGCGCTTTTGGAGCGGAACAGGCCGCCACCGGCAGCCTTACCGCGGTAAATCCGGGTAATTTTACGCTTCCTGCCAAACTCGTGCTCACCGCAAAGTTCGACGAGTTCCAAAAGAACCGTCCCTTTATTCCGGTTTACGACCACCAGCTTTCCTCCGGTACGATGGAAGCCATGCAGAGCGGATTACAGAACCTCTTTATCGGCAGGGTAACCCCCGAAGCGCTGGCTGCGGAGATACAGGCCGGTTATTCACGGTAGATGAAGAACAAGTTAAAACCAAAGGGGATTGTGCTGGCGGGGCTTATGGCCCCCGGCACATTGCTCTTTGTCATGTGCTGTATCGCCCCGCTTTTTGTGGCCTTTTACTATAGTCTTTTCAAATGGAACGGCGGTCCGCACAAGGAATTTATCGGCATACTTAACTACCTCCAACTGGCGGCCGACAAGGCCTTTTGGGGGGCATTTAAAAACAACATTACCTTTATCGTGTGGACCGTGATAGGTCAAATCGGCATCGCGTTTATCGTGTCGATGCTGATGATTTCGCGGGGCTTAAAGCTCAAAAAACTGCACCGCACCGTAATCTTTTTTCCGGTAATACTGAGCGCCGTTGTGGTGGGCTTCACCTGGAAAATCATCTATAACAAGGACTACGGCCTCCTCAACGGGCTGCTCACCCTCATAGGCCGCGCGGATTGGATAAAACCCTGGCTTGACGATCCGGATATCGTTATACCCAGCCTGGCGGCGGCAAAAATATGGCAATACATCGGCTACTATATGGTTATCCTCCTTGCTTCAATTCAAAGCATAGACAAGGAGATACTGGAATGCGCCGAACTTGACGGCGCAATCGGCTGGAAAAAATCGGTGTACGTTGTGGTGCCCCTTATCAAAAATACGCTGATGGTGGCGATAATGCTCTGTATTTCCGGCAACATGAAAACCTTCGACCAAATCTACGTTATGACAAACGGCGGGCCCGGGGGCGCATCGGAAGTGGTGGCAATGTACGCCTATCGTGTTTCGATGGAACGGATGGAGTACGGCTATGGCAGTACGGCGGCGATAGGGATACTGATTTTGAGCCTCGCCCTCATCGGCTTGAGCAACCTTGTTACCAAACGGAAGGAAAAAAGCGTTACTCCCTAACGCTTAGGAGTAGTATGAATCCCTTAACGATTCAAAAAACGAAAGATGCGGTATCCTCGGTAATTTGTAATGCGCTGGTTGCCGCCCTCTCCATTACCTGTATATTTCCGGTGGTGTGGCTGCTCTATTCGTCACTCAAAACAGAGCGCAACTTTGCAAACGACATCCTCGGACTGCCCACGGAATTTCGCTTCGCGAACTACCCGCAGGCCTTTACCGAAGGGCGTATCGGTTCCTACCTGGTGAATAGTCTCTACGTGACGGTCATCACCGTGATAGTATCAATCGTGCTGGGCTTTGTCCTCGGCTACTGCCTTTCGCGTTATAAGTTTCCTGGACGCACATTCCTCTATTACCTGTTTCTTTCGGGGATGCTGGTGCCGATTTATGCGCTCCTGGTGCCGATATTTATCGAGTTCAAATCCCTCGGCCTTCTCAATAAACGGATTACCCTTATTTTGCCCTATATCGCGTTCGCGTTGCCGGTGTCGATTTTTTTAATCGAAAGCTATGTCAAGGGAATACCCATAGAGCTTGAGGAAGCCGCCTTTGTTGACGGCGCAAATCATGTGTACACGATGTTCCGTATCATAATGCCGGTATGTATTCCTGTGTTGGCTACCTGTGCGATACTGGCTTTCCTCAATACCTGGAACGAGTTTCCCCTCGCCCTGGTTTTGATTAGCAGTACCCGGTTAAAAACGATACCCATAGGGCTTACAAACTTTGTGGGCGCCTATTCAACACACTACACGCTGATGATGGCGGCTCTGGTCATTGCAACATTGCCTGTTATCATTATATACCTCATGTTTTATAATAACATAATGAAAGGCATGGTTGCCGGCGCAGTTAAAGGTTAAGGAGTTATGATGGACAAAAACAATTATCTGTTTGGTGCGGTCTATGTCATTGAGCAGGACTACACCGACGAAGAAATGGTACGGGATCTCACCAATATGAAGGAAGCGGGTTACAATTTGGTTACCCTCTGGCCGGTGACGAACCCCTGGCTTGCGAAAAGTTCCCATGAATGGAACTTCGATGCGACGCGCCATGTACTGGACATTTGCGAATCGACGGGGCTCAAGGCGATCTTGCAGCTTTTCGGCCAGAATCAGGCCCAGGAATTTATGCCCGATTCGGCGCTCACGGCGGAAATGGAAGTTCATGATGAGTACGGCGAAATTGTCAATGAAAACTGCCACTGGGCAAACCTGAACCATCCTGTTGTGCGGGAGTATTTTGATAATTATTTTAAGGCGGCGATCACCGCGCTTAAATCGCATCCGGCGGTTTTCGGCTGGGATGTTTTTAACGAGGCGCACTTCCGAAGCGACGACAACTGGACAATCGCGCTGTATCAGGAGTGGCTAAAGGCAAAATACGGCACTATCGAAAAGCTCAATTATGACTGGTACCGCCGCTACGAAAGTTTTGCGCAGGTGCGGCCGATAAAACGGCACAGCGCCTATGTTATCTGGAGCAGCCTCCTCCCCGAACTGGACTATGAGCGTTTCCGCGCCGATAACCTTACCGAAATCTGCCGCTGGCTCTACGATACTGCGGTAAAATATGACGGCGGCAAACACCCTGTTATCATAGACGGCACATCGGGGCAAATTATCGCAGAAAAGGTAACCCTCCGCAACAACGATGAATTTGCTGCGGCCCATGTTCCCGATATTTACGGCGCCACCTTTTATCCCAAAAGCTGGGGCAAGGACTACAAGGACACCCCGTGGACCGCCTCGATGTATTTTTCAATTCCGGCGGCGGCGGCTCAAAAGGCGCACAAACCCTACTTTGTCAACGAGATTCAAACCCATACCCAGTCGGCGCTCACACCGGGGAGCGAAGTCAGCCCCTTTGAGCTTACCAGCTGGATACTGATGTGCATTTTTACCGGCGCTTCCGGGCTTCAGCTTTGGCGCTGGCGGCCCTTTCTCCACGGCTACCAGGTAACGGGGCGGGGCCTCACCCGCTTTGACGGTTCCCCCAACGAACGGAGCCGCGCCGTTGCCGCCCTCCTTAAAACAATACATTCAAACGGCATTTTTGCCGATTTCAAACCATCGCAGCCCTTTGTTAAAATCGCCATGGGCTACTCGGGCCGCCTCTATTTTGATTCACTGCTCAAATGGAAGGACAGTTTTTGGGCGCAGGATTTGGAAGGCTGGTACCGGCTTTTCTGGAATGCGGGCCATTCCATCGGCTTTACCGAAATCGGCGCGATAAACGAGGACGACATGTCCACGCCGGTGATTGTCCTGCCCGCCGCTGTCAGGATAAGTGAGGACGAGGCGCAGCTTCTTGTCCGTTATGTTGAAGGCGGCGGCGCCCTCATTGCCGATGGCCGTATGGCGGCCATAAACGAAAAGGCCGTCGCACCGGCTGAGGGAATCCCCGGCAAAACGCTTTCTGCCCTCTTCGGCTTGCGCGAAGTGGATGTTGCAAGCGGCGGCGCTTTTATCGCGGAGGGCGAGAAAATTTCCTGCCCCTATATGAGCCAGCAACTTGAAGTTTTTGACGGCGCAGAAGTTCTTGCCAAAATGGATGACGGTACGCCGGAAGCCGGTACTCCGGCCGTTGTCCTCCACAAAAAAGGGAAGGGGCAGACGCTTTACTTTAATTCCTTTATCGGCCTTGCGCTCCGCAAAGATGTGGCGCCGGCTATTTCCGATCTGGTGCTGTCCCGTTTGCCGAAAGAGGGTATCGGTGTAAAAAAAGGCCTGCGGGTACACGTTTCATACATCGAGAGCGAAACACAAAAAGCGATGCTCCTTATCAACTTTAATGACAAGGCGGAAAATGCGGCGATTACCGGATTGCCAAATGGCAAAAAACTTGTAGAATTTTCTACCGGTGAAGAAGTCCGTGCCGCCGCCGTAACGGAACTCGCCCTTGAGGCAAGCTGCGCCAAAGTCTATGTGTGGGACAAGTAATAATCATGGAAGGTTTTCTCCTTGAACTATTGCCAAACCGGGTGCGCCGCAATTACCGGGGCGGGGCGGAAATCGACCGGCTGCAGGGCGCTGCAAATTGCATAGACAGCAACCGTCCCGAGGAATGGATCGCAAGTCTTGTGGGCGCAAAAAACCCCGGACTGCCCATCGTGGAAAACGAAGGCTTTTCACTCTGTCGCGTTGACGGCGCCGCTCTGCCGTTGAAGGACATTATTGCCGCCTCCCCTGAATTTTACCTTGGGGACGAGCGTTTCAGGAAGCGCGGGGCAGACCTGGGGTTTCTCCTCAAAATACTGGATTCCTCCATGCGGCTCCATGTTCAGGTTCACCCTACCGCCGATTTTGCCGTGAAGTATCTTGGTTCCCGTTACGGCAAACTGGAAACATACTATATCTTAAGCGTACGGGATGGCGCCGATCCCTATATACGGCTGGGCTTCCAGCATTTACCTTCGCGGGAACAATGGCGCAGGATCATTGAAACCCAGGACATCGCGGCCATGGACGCCTGTTTTGAAAAGGTGCCTGTCGCCCCCGGTGACGTTTGGTTTATCCCCGGCGGTATGCCCCACGCAATCGGCGAAAATGTGCTGATGCTGGAAATTATGGAGCCCTCCGATCTTGTTGTCCGCTGCGAATTTGAACGCGAAGGTATTATCGTGCCCCCGGAGGCGCGTTTTATGGGACGCGGTCTCGATTTTTGTCTTGACATATTTCATTATGAACAAAAATCAGTTGCCGAGGTTTGCGGGAATAACCGCGTCACTCCGGTTTTACTCGAAGAAAATGAGGCCGGTACGGTCGAGGAGCTTGTCGGCAATAGGGTAACCGGAAATTTTCGTGTCCTTCGCGTAAAGCTCAATGCAGAAAACCGTCTGTCGCAGGGGGTCACCCTCAAGCTCGGTGCGCCGGCTGCGGCAGTCGTAACTTCCGGCGAAGCCTTGTTCAACTGCGGCGGAGAGCGGCTGGCGTTAAATCAGGGCCGCAGCCTCTTTGCCGCGGCGGCCGGTGATTCTCTTGCAATAAGCAATCAGGGGTCAGGGCAAACAGAGGTGTGTCTGGTGGTGTCGGGCGTCGTATAAGCGGGAAGCGTCATCGTTTCCGGTAATGCTTAAATTCGGCATCCATATCGGTATACATACAGGTACGCGATAACGCATGACGGGTAAAGAAATTCGGGTTCAGCACATGTTCGCTGATGGCGAGGGTTTCACCAAAATAATCTGCTTCGTGTTTATGTAAGGCGCGTATAAAATCGCGGTACGGTTCGTGTATGCTGCCGTCCCAGCCGATGCGGGCAAGCGCATACAGCCGGTAATAGACGTTAAACGCCAGCTTCTCGTGGGTGGCGACATATTCCGTCCAAAGCGGCGCTTCCACACCGATGATGTTCTCTGGCTTTGTCACGCCGCGCATCACCGGGTTGAATGCGTATGTCTTTTTAAGCGGCGTCCAAATATAGGGATAATCCATATAGACATGGCTTTGAGGGGCCATGATAACGCGCTGCCCCGCATTCAGCCACTTCACCGTTGTTTCCGCGCATCCGTCACGTCCCTTCCAGTAATAGCAGATGACCTCCGGATCGACAGCGTCCATGCCGTCGTTGTAAATAATCACATCAATGCCGCGCTGTTTTAAGGAGTCCCGGAAAAAGTTTTTTGCATGGGTTTTAAGTCCGGCGATTTCGGAATAATTGAGCGCAGCCATTTTGGCGCGGCATTTTGGACAGGTTTTCAGATGATCGAGCTTCACTTCGTCAAAACCAAGGTGAAAAGTTTTGGGGGTAAACAGGTCACAGAGTGCGTGTAGAATTTTTTCCATAAAATGAAGGGCATCATCATTACCGATGCAGAGGGTATTATGCAAAATACCGAATTCGCCGGGCACCGTAATCGCCTCGCCCGAGCAGGACAATTCGGGGTATGCGGCAATAAGCGCGCTCAGGTGCCCGGGCATATCCAGTTCCGGTATCACTTCAATGCCCCGTTCGGCGGCGTAGGCAATGACGGCGCGCACATCCTCTTCACTATAGCAGCCGCTGTGGGGAATGCCATCGTTACCGATGCTCCCCGCGTGCCCGCCGATGCCGGTATAGGCCCGCTTTGATGCGATTGCCTTTAGGCGGGGAAATTGCGGTAAGTCGATGCGGAACCCCTGGTCATCGGCAAAATGCCAGTGGAATTTGTTCAGGTGCAGACGGCCCATTACGTCCAGCAGCCGAAAAATTTCGGCCGCCGGGAAAAAATGGCGCGCCACATCGAGCATCACGCCGCGGTAAGCATAGACCGGCGTACCGGAAAAATCGTTTAGGGTCATATGTCCTTCTTTTTCCAGAATACATAATTTTCCCAAACCTATCAACAGCGGAGTGATAATTTAAGTAAAAATTTAAAAAAAATCAAGTAAAATTCTTGACAAAAAGAAGGTTATTGGCTATAATTTTAATATTGGTTATCTAATAACTGATATCTTATATTTTTAGGGGGAGTTACACATGAAAGCTCTGAAAATTTCACTTATTGTGGCACTTTTTGCCCTCTGTTTTACCCCGGTTTTTGCCGGCGGTAAGAAAGACACCGGCGCCGCTTCTTCCGACGGTAAAGTGCACCTGCGTGTACTCAATTACTATGACATGACGTCGCCGAACGCGGTTGCGGAAATCGAAGAAATCTGGGATGCGTTTGCAAAAGCAAATCCCGACATCGTGATTGAACGGGAAGACCTGTTCGGTGAACCCTTCCATCAAAAGACCGAAGCCTACGCCGCTGCCGGTGATTTGCCGGACGTGCTCTACGCGTGGCCCGCGGGACGCTCAAGCACCCTGCATACAAATCACCTGCTGAAAGACTTGTCGGCGCTTACAAAGAAGGACAACCTTGCTGCTGCCTATCGCGCCGACGTGCTTGACCCCAAAAATCAGTTTGCGCAGTATCTCGGCATCCTGCCGCGCACCCTGTCGGTGACACATGCGGTGTTCGTAAACGGCGAAGTGCTGAAAGATGCCGGTTTGACGGTTCCGAAAACCTACGCGGAACTCAAAGCACAGGTGCCGGTTTTGAAGGCGAAGGGCTACGAAACTTTCCTGATGGCAAACTCGGAGCCGTGGGTGCCGCAGTCGTTTATCTTCTCGATGCTTGCCGGCCGCTTTGGCGGCGCAGATTGGAGTGAGCGGATTTTGAGTGGGCGGGCGAAATTCACCGACCCCGAATTTGTGCAGGCCCTCACCTTCTTTAAGACCCTTGTTGATGACGGTGTTATCGCAAAAACATCCCTCGCCGATTCACGCGGTGACATTATCGGTAAATTCGCCAACAATAAAGGCGCTTACTATATTGAAGGTGAATGGCGTGTCGGTAACTTTATTACCAACAAGTCAACCGGTGAGGCGCTCATTTCTGTTGCACGTCAGCCGAATTTCAGCGTGACCGTATTCCCTGAAATTCCGGGCGTTAAATTCAACCGCTCAAGCTCGGTGACCATGGGAACAGGCTGGGGCATGAACGCGAATATCCCTGACGGCTCGGCAAAAGAAGCTGCGGCCTGGAAGCTGATTAAGTGGCTGTCCGGTACCGAAGTACAGACCTATTTGCTGAAAACAGGGGGCATTGTGACTCCGACGGTGAACACGATTAACATCGCCTCACTCGGACTGGAGCCGCTTATGCTCAAGACGACTCAATTCGGCAAAGAATTTGACACCTCAACCGTGGTAATTGACTCCGCGTTCCATAGCGATGTGTACAATCCGATTAACGACGGCTTGCAGAACATCGTCGCCGGATCAGCGACACCGCAGCAGACCGCAGAAAGGGTTCAAAGAGCCTTTGAAACGTGGAAATCGCAGCAATAGTTTTTAGTTTTAATTTGATACGGGGACACGTCCGATGAGAATGCGGTGCGTGTCCCTTATCTTATTAAAGGGGGAATAATGACAAAATCGAAAGGGCTCACATCAAAACGGGAAGAGATGTTTTCGTATCTGCTTTTGGTGATACCCGGCCTACTCATCTATTATTTTGTGCTCGCATTCCCGACTGTTTTTTCTGTCATGTTGAGTCTTACCAATTACAACGGTGGAAAAGTATTCGGAAACGCGCGTGTTAAATTCGTCGGATTAGTCAACTATGTTAATATCCTTCGTGACGACTATTTTTGGATGGCGCTCAAGAACAATATGTATATCGTGCTCATGTCGGTGTTTATCCAAATTCCGCTCGGTTTCGCGCTTGCATATATTCTCTCGCGCGGGCTGGTAAAAGGCGTTGATCTGTTTCAAACGGTAGTGTACCTGCCGCACGTTATATCGGCGGTTGTCATCGGCATCCTGTTTAAGAACTTCTATTTGAGTTCCGGTTCTGTGTGGATGGAAATCGTCCGCATATTTAATCCCGCCGCCGAATTCGACGTTACAAAAGCGCCGATGGTACCGGTGCTCGCGGTTATGGTGTGGGCATATACCGGCACCTATGTGATTATCTTTTTGGCAAACCTGCAAAAGATCGACGTTGCCGTGATTGAAGCGAGCAAGATCGACGGCGCGACCGAATTGCAAACCCTCCGTTATATCATTTTGCCCGCGCTTTCCGGTGTCATTGTTACGAGCATGATTCTCGCAATTTCCGGTTCGCTCAAATCCTTCGATTTGCTTTATGTGATGACCATGGGCGGCCCCGCGCACAAAACAACGGTACTGTCGCTCTATATGTTTGAAAAAGCCTTCACCGGCTCACCGCAATACCCGATAGCGAACGCCATTTCCACCGTGATGGTTATCATCAGCTTTATTCTTATCGGGCTGACCAAAACGACTGAAAAACGCTTCGGCGGAAAGGAGTAAGCCCATGGCCGACATTAAAAACAAAAACTATGCGGCATCGGCGTTCATCTACCTGTTGATGGGTGTTTTCATTGTCCTTGCGATATATCCGCTGTTTTGGCTTTTGATGCAATCCTTCAAAACGACGGAAGAATACATACTGTCGAGCAAACTGGCGCTTCCAAAGCGGTGGTTTTTTGACAATTATCCGCAGACATGGGTGCGCGGCAATTTTGCGCAGCTCATTTTTAACAGCTTTATCTATACCGTGGTAACTACCGGCGCGGTCATTATGCTTGGCTTTATGCTGGGCTTTGCGTTCGCCAAAATCCCGAGCAAATTGACGCCGGTTTTATTCGGCAGTTTTATTATCGGTATTTTGCTTACACTGCAATCGATTCTGATTCCCCTGTTCCTGATGATTCGATCGGTGGGCTTGTATAACACGCGGTTGGGCGTACTGATTCCTTATATTGGCGTAGGTCTTCCTATGTGTGTGTATTTGAGCACGGAGTTTATCAAGTCGATACCGACTGCGCTTATCGAGTCGGCGCGGATTGACGGCGCAAAGTACCTGCGCATCTTTTGGTCAATCGTGCTGCCCATGGCGGCCCCCGTTGCCGTCACCGTCGCCATTTTGCAAATCACCGGCACCTGGAACGAGTTTATGCTGATAAACGTGCTCGTTTCCAGCGATGCGCTCAAATCGCTGCCCGTCGGCATCAACCGGTTTTCCGGCGCCATGTCTATCGACTACGGCAAGCAGTTCACCGCGCTCGTTATCGGCGTTATACCGATGATTATATTTTATCTTGCATTCCGCAAACAAATTACCCACGGTGTTTCAGCCGGTGCGGTAAAAGGCTAAGGAGAAATATATGGCTACAGTTGAACCGAAGTTAGTTTCAAGTCCGGTTATCAAACGCTACAACGGCGGGGAGCCGGTTTTATCAAAGAAAGACATCCCATACAAGGCGGATTGTATCTTTAATGCGGGCGTCACCAAATATAACGGGCGCTACGTGATGGTATTCCGCAACGACTACGACCCCGACCCCGAAACGCAGTTTATGCATAATCGCGAGTTAGGCGTTGCATACAGCGCGGACGGCAAACATTGGGAAGTGGAAAAAAAGCCCTTCCTCACCGCCGACATGATGCACGATGACGACGTGGTCTTTGTGTATGACCCGCGACTTACGGTGATTGACGGCGTGTGCTACCTTTGCTTTGCGGTGGACACGAAGCACGGTGTCTGCGGCGGCATCGCCCGTACCGACGACTTCGAGCATATTACGGTGCTGTCGCGCTCCGCGCCGGACAACCGCAACATGGTGCTGTTCCCCGAAAAAGCGGGCGGCAAATATTGGCGGCTGGAGCGTCCCTTCCCCGTGTATTCGCGCGGCGGCATAGACCGCTTCGATATATGGTCCTCGGCATCGCCCGACCTGCGCTACTGGGGCGACACATCGCTCACGCTGGCGGTGGAGCAGGTGCCCTATTCCAATGACAAAATCGGTCCCGCGGCGCCTCCTGTCCGTACAAAAAAAGGCTGGCTTACGGTGTTTCACGCGGTGGATATTGACCGCACCCGCGGCAAAAACGGCTGGGAAGCAAAGTGGCAAAAGCGCTACTGCGCCGGTGTTGCGCTGCTCGACCTTGATAATCCGTCAAAGGTCATCGGCTTGAGCCGCGAACCGCTGATTGCGCCCGAAACCGACTACGAAGTAAACGGCGGTTTCCGCAACAATGTCATTTTCCCCGGCGGACTGATTGTCGAACCGGACGGCGAAGCGAAAATTTATTACGGCGCGTCAGACACGGTGGAGTGTCTCGCAAGCGCCCACATCGATGACTTGGTAAATTTGTGTAAACCGCTGTAAAAAGAGGGGGCTATGATGTCCCGGAATTACCGATAGCTTTCACTTGAGCCGCCGCGGTATGGACCGGAACCGCTCTTGCCCGACTACTTTTTACTAATTGCCTTCAGCACCACGCTTGTCCATTTCCAGACCACCGGCCCCTGTTTTATCCGGTCCCGGAGGATTTCCTCCGCACGGGCAAAGTCCTTTTTCCCCAATTTTTTGCCGATAAAGGCCCCCCAGCGGGAATGGTCCTGATCGAACCAGGCGGCCAGGTCCCGCTCTGTGATGAGCCGTTCTTCCTTTTGGTCCAGGCTGGTCAGGGTGACGGTGAAGCCCGCGCCCTCAAAGGCCGATTTCAGGGTGTCGCCGTCCCATGTCCATGTACCGGTTTCGGCAAAGAACGATTCCTCCGCTTCCCCAAGCTTGTCCGCCGGTTCCGGCACATCGCTGTCGGCCAGTATCCGGGAGATCCGTTCGCCCAGCCGGGGAGGGGACTGGAGGAGGACCAGATCACCTTCGGGCGTGAGGAGCCGGTGTGCTTTTTCGGCAAAGGTTTTGAACACTTCGGAGGGGGAGGGCGCGCCGCCCTTTGCGGATCTGTTGCCTAAAATCCGCCGCCAGGGTTCACGGGCAAAGATATGGTCGAATATACCGGCGGCAAACCATTCCGATGCCTGCGCCGGTTCCGGGAGCATCCCGGAGGGGCTGACGGCGATTTGGGGCTGCTCAATTTCATCCAGAGTTGCCGCATAGCCCAGGAGGGTGTCCCGGCTCGCGTCATTGTCCACCAGGGCGGCGGTGAGCCCCTCGGGGGTGCGGCGGAGGCTTTCCCAGAGGAGGAGGCCGTCGTTGGCGGCGGCGATGAGGATGCGGTCGTGGCCCCGGATTATTGACTGGCCCAGGATGGCTTCCCGGTCGGAGAGGAGCAGACTGCTGCGCCCCGATTCGAGCCGTTTAAACCAGCCCTCCCGGCCCCTGGACACGGCGGACCAGGTGAGTACTTCCCCGTCACCGATGAGGCCGTTATTTCCGGCTGCACTGTCACCCAAAACAATAGCCGCCTGGAGTTCCCGTTTCCGCAAAACTTCTTCCCGGATTTTTCCTTCATAACCCATCCGGGAGGGCATATAAAAAATTTTCCCCATAAGGGCCGAAGGGAGGTACTGCTGGGCGGCCCAGTGGTCCCGGTAGGCGTGGGGGTAAACGTAACCTTCCCCATGGCCGAAGCTTTCGCCGTCCCGGCTGGCGTCCCGCAGGTGGTTGGGCACCTCGGCGTCCTCCTTTTCCACTTCCTTCATCACATCGAAAAAGTTCAGGGTGGTGTTGGACTTGGGGGCAGTGGCAAGGTAGAGGCAGGCGTGGATAAGGGGGAAGTTGCCTTCGGGAAAGCCGATGCGGTCAAAGGCTTCGGCGCAGGAAATCACCACAGCCAAGGCGTGGGGGTCCGCAAGGCCCACGTCCTCGCTTGCCAGGATGATCATTCTACGGAAGATGAAGCTGGGGTCTTCCCCGGCGCGGATCATCTTGGCAAGCCAGTAGAGGCTGCCGTCGGGGTCGCTGCCGCGGACGCTTTTGATAAAGGCGCTGATGGTATCGAAGTGGTAATCCCCGTCCCGGTCGTAAAGCAGGGCCCGGCGCTGGATACTTTCCTCGGCGGCAATCAGGGACACCAGGATTTCCGCGCCTTCCGGGGGAGGCCAATGGGTAAGGCCGGTGGCCGCATCGGTTCCCTCCGGGAGCGAAGTTTCTATCGCCAGTTCCAGGGCATTGAGGAGGCTCCGGGCGTCGCCACCGGCGACCTCCACCAGATGATCCATGGCCCCCTCTTCAAAACTGACCTGCCATTTGCCGTAGCCCCGTTCTTTGTCCGCAAGGGTGCGGCGGGCGGTTTCCCGGAGATCCTCCTGGGTGAGGGGCTTGAGCTGAAAGACCCGGCTCCGGCTGACCAGGGCCCGGTTTACCTCGAAAAAGGGATTTTCCGTGGTGGCCCCCACCAGGATTACCGTGCCGTTTTCCACCCAGGGGAGGAGGGCGTCCTGCTGGGCCTTGTTCCAGCGGTGGACCTCGTCCACAAAGAGGATGGTCCGCTTGCCGTAGAGCCTGCGCCGCTCGTCACTGCGGTCGATTGCCTCCCGGATATCCTTGATGCCGGACAGCACCGCATTGAGGCTTTCAAAGGCCGCCTGAGTGCTGTTGGCGATAACCCGGGCCAGGCTGGTTTTGCCCGTGCCGGGGGGGCCGTAAAAGATGATTGAAGAGAGCCGGTCCGCCTGAATGGCCCGCCGCAGGAGCCTCCCCGGCCCCACGATGTGGTCCTGGCCGATGATGTCTTCCAGGGTTTGGGGACGCATCCGGTCCGCCAGGGGCCCCTGATTCCCCGCATCTCCGGGGACTTGAGCCCCCCGGACTGTAAAAAGGTCACTCATGGGCTAATCCGTATACCGGGCCGGTCTATTCTTCAGCATTCCATTCATTATTTCGGTATGACCAAACCCCGCCTTCAAGTCCATCCGTTGATGCGCCGGTACCCTGAATGGCCGCAAAAAGGATGCCGTCAGGGGCCTGAAAGAGATGATTTACCGGACGGGGACCAATGGTAACATCATATTTATCAGCTCCATTATTTTCGCTGCGAACACTGGAAGGATCCCCGGTACCCGGCTTTTGCAGTGCCGCGCCGGTCAGGTTTCCGCCGGACAATACTATTTCCCGGTACCCGTAGGCATTAATATCGCTGTCTCCGGTAGCCGGCTGAATCCCCAGCAGGAGCAATTTGTCGCCGGAACCATCACCCCAGCGGGCAATGGCCCCGGTCATGCGCTGGCCGGTGGGAGCTACGGTAGTGACGGAGCTTGTATTGGCCTTGAGTATATCCCCATTCCGGGCCGCCGCAACAACATCGCCACCGCTTACCTTTATAAGCCCATTCATGCCCAGGAACCGGAATCCCCGGGATCGGAGGAAGAACCGGATTATGAAGAAGAAATACCCATTGAGTCAGACTGGGGGGGCTATACGCCCCCCAGCCTTTATTCA
>BOAV01000032.1 GCA_026002045.1 Spirochaetia bacterium
GTGTTCATGCTGTTCTATTACAAGATTTCCGGCATCAATGCGGTTATCGCCCAGGTGCTCAACTTCTATCTGATGTTCAGCGTGCTTTCCGCCTTCAACTTTACCCTGACCCTGCCCAGTATCGCCGGGTTTATCCTGACCATCGGTATGGCGGTTGACGCCAACGTGATCATCTTTGAGCGTATAAAAGAAGAAATGCGCCTTGGCAAGGGGCGCAAGGCGGTGATTGACGCCGGGTTCGACAAGGCCTTCTGGGCCATCATGGACTCCAACATCACCACCTTTATCGCGGCCCTGTTCCTTTCCCAGCTTGGGTCCGGCCCCATCCAGGGCTTCGCGGTGAGTTTGGCCATCGGGGTATTCTCCTCGGTATTTACCGCCCTCTTCGTGTCCCGGCTCATCTTCGACTTCGGCACCGATGTGCTGCACAGCAAGAATGTTTCCATCAGCTGGCGAAAACAGAAAGCCGCCGCCGCTCCTGCCCTTGCGGGCGAAGCCGCAAAGGGGACTAAATAATGAAACGCATCATACCCTTTTCAAGATTTTTCCTTCCCGCTGCAATCCTTTCTACTGTTCTTGCGGTTGCGGGGATTATCGGTTATGTGGTCAAGGGTGGTTTTAACCTGGGGGTTGACTTCCAGGCCGGCCTTATCCAGGAAGTGCAGTTTGCCCCTACCGCCTTCAGTCTTACCTGGACGGGCAGGGGAAACGCCACGGTGTCCTTCGATAGGACCAGCCTCTACATCGTTATCTCAGGAGCGGGGGTTGAAGGTATAACCCATCAGTTTTCTTTTGCCGAATATGAGACCGTGGGGGCCCTTACTGCGGCCCTTCCTTCCCGTGTGGAAGGTATCGCCGTTAAAACCCAGGCCCCGGGAAATTCCCTTTCCCAATGGCTGATCTACAGCGCCCAGGGGAATCCCCAGTTGGGGAATGTGCCCTATGTGGTGCACTATCTTTCACCGGGGAGCGCGACTATTCCCATCGGGGATGTCCGGGATTCCCTCATCAGCCTTGGCCGGACCGTTTCGGTTCAACAGTTGGGGACCGATGCGGACCGGCACTTCATGATCCGCCTTGAGGACAGTGAACTGGAAACCGGCAGCGGCGTTCCCGCCGAAAAGATCATCAGCACCCTGGAATCCTCCTTCGGCGCCGGGGGGGTCGCGGTGATCCGTTCCGATTATGTGGGTTCCCGTTTTTCAAAGAACCTGACGGAGCAGGCCGGCATCCTTTTGGGTCTTACCCTGCTCCTTATCCTGGCCTATTCCGCGATACGATTTAAGCCCCAATTCGCCTTTGGCGCAGTCCTGGCCATCCTCCACGACGCCCTCATCATTGTGGCCTTTGTGGTCTGGTCCCGGATGGAGTTCAACACCACCACCATCGCGGCAATCCTGACGATCCTGGGTTATTCGATAAACGACACCATCGTTATCTTTGACCGTATCCGGGAAACCCGCCGGATCTACCCCGACGACACCTTTGTGAACATCCTTAACCGGGCCCTGACGGAAACCCTGAGCCGGACCATCATCACCACGGCGACAACCATGCTGGCGGTGCTCTCCCTGTTCATCTTTACCACGGGCTCCATGAAGGACTTCGCCCTGGCGCTCCTCGTGGGTATGACCTCCGGGGTGTACTCCACCATATTTATCGCCTCCGGCTTCGTGAACCTCTGGGACATCCAGGCCAGGAAGAACGCGAAGAAGAAGCTCGCCGGCGGCGCGGCTGTTCCGGCGAAGGCGTAGGAGAATATTTAACCACAGAGGGCACAGAGATTTCACAGAGGACACAGAGAGGAATATAAATTTTTTCTCTTCCTCTGTGTCCTCTGTGGTTATTCTTAAATTAATTCTAATGAAAGTAATCCGCGCCAAGGTGCTTGGTTTCTGCATGGGTGTCCGCCGGGCGGTGGATATGGCCGAAGGGGAACTCCGCAGCGGCGGCCGGGTCTGTACCATGGGCCCCCTGATTCATAATCCCCAGGTTCTGGAATCCCTGCAAAGGCAGGGCGCGGAGATCCTTAATGAGGATAAGCTGCCCGAAAATCTTGCCGGTGTCACGGTAATTATCCGGGCACACGGAATCAGCCCGGTACTGGAAGATGAATTGAAAAAACGGGGGGCACGGATCGCGGACGCCACCTGCCTGCGGGTCAAGGCAAGCCAGATGAAGGCCCGCACCCTGGCTGCGAAGGGGTATACCCTCTTTTTGGCGGGAGAAAAAAAGCATGGGGAAGTAATTGGTATACAAGGCTACGCTAAAGGCATACCCAATTATGCTCCGGGTTGTATTGTGATCGCTGAAAGCGGTGAGGCGGAACATGCCGCCGCAGACTTTTACCGGAATAATCCCACGGCGAAAACTGCTTTAATCGGACAGACCACCATTTCTACTGAAGAGTACCGCACCATAGGGGAGGGGATTAAAAAGTTTTTTCCCGCCCTGGAAATTGCGGATACTATTTGCGGGGCCACCCGTGACCGGCAGGAAGCTTTGAGGAAACTCTGCGGCGAAGTGGATGCGGTCATAGTCGCCGGAGGAAGGGAATCGGCAAATACCCGGCGGCTCCTCGCTATAGCCCAGGCCCAAAACAAACCCGCCTGGCTCGTGGAAAGTTCCGCAGAAATACCCATAGAAATCGCCCTATACAATACCGTCGGGCTTTGCGCCGGGGCCTCCACTCCAGATGAAACAATCGACGCCATCGAAAGTGCCCTGCTTGCAACGGGCCGTTCTGAACTCCCCCAAAAACCCTCTTGACATTTTCTTCCAAAGATAGTATACAATACCTATAAGTTTACTAGGTATATATCCACAGGAGGGATTACCATGGCAAGGGTAGAAAAAATTACGGACCTCATAGGGAACACCCCTATCGTCAAAATCAACAAGCTCAACGAGGGCGGGGCAACGGTATATGTGAAGCTTGAAAGTTTTAACCCCTTTTCCAGCGTCAAGGATCGGATTGCGCTGGCCCTTATCGAAGCGGGCGAAAAGGACGGCAAGATCAAGAAGGGCACGGTGCTGATTGAACCCACCAGCGGCAACACCGGTATCGGGCTGGCCTATGTGGCGGCGGTGAAGGGTTACCGGATCATCCTGACCATGCCGGAAACCATGAGTATTGAGCGGCGGAAGCTCCTCAAGGCCCTGGGGGCCGAGCTTGAGCTTACCGAGGGCGCCAAGGGGATGAAGGGCGCTATTGCCAAGGCGGAAGAGTTGGCGGCGTCGATTCCCGATTCCTTTATTCCCCAGCAGTTCAACAACCCGGCGAACCCCGCGATCCACGAGAAGACCACGGGCCCGGAAATCTGGAACGACACGGAAGGGAAAATTGATATTCTCATCGGCGGAGTCGGCACCGGCGGCACTATTACCGGCGCAGGGAAATACCTCAAGTCCAAGAAACCTTCGGTAAAGGTTATCGCGGTGGAGCCTTCCGCTTCCCCGGTACTTTCCGGCGGCAACCCCGGCCCCCACAAGATTCAGGGTATCGGCGCGGGTTTTGTGCCCCAGGTTTACAACAAGGATCTGGTGGACGAGATCTACCAGACCGACGACATCAAAGCGGGAACCGCCGCGCGGCGTCTTGCCAAGGAAGAGGGCATCCTGGTAGGTATCTCCTCCGGCTCCGCCCTGGAAGCGGCGCTCACCATTTCCAAGCGCCCGGAAAACAAGGGCAAAACCATCGTGGCGGTGCTGCCGGATACAGGCGAACGGTATCTGTCCACCTGGCTCTGGGAAGAGTAAAAAACTATTTACAGAGCCCTATAGGGTTCCGGTAATGGGTTGAACGAGTGGGGGCAGGAACGTTCCCGCCTGACCGGACCCGCAGATGTAAAAACAGAATGTTTTTACATCGAGGACGGGGGAAGGTGGGAATGTTCCTGCCCCCATTGCCTTAAACCAATCAATGGAGGGATAACATGAGTTGGCGGATCGCGGTTACCAGCGCCGATGGGGTTTTGATTAACCAGCATTTCGGCCATGCCCGGTGGTTTTTTATTATCGATATTGAACGGGACGGATCAAGCACGGTTGCGGAAAAACGGGACGTGACCCCATGGTGTAACATCGAGAACCATGTGGGTTCTGAGCATTCCTGCGGGGGTAAGGGCTCATCATGTGCCACACCGGGCCCAAGCGGCGGCGGTATTGCCGACAGTATTACTGATTGCATCGCGGTTATCACCGCCCAGATCGGGCCCCCGGCCCGGAAAAAACTGGAACTGGCGGGGATATCCGTTTTTGAGGAACCGGCGAAAATTGAGGATGCGGTTAAGAAGCTGGCGGCGTATTATGTAAAGACGAACAGGGTGGAAAATGCCGCCGAGGTCGTAGACCGAGGTTCCCCTCCGGAAAACAAAGCCTGAACAGCCTCTTTATGTGCAGCAGGGCCGTACTCCATTATTATTTTACTTCTCTATATTTTTCCAATTATCGCCATTGATTGTAAAAGTCCTTAAGTTCATTTTTATCTTTTTCAGATAAATTATGCCATCTTGTTTCCTGTATTGCCCCTTCGAGCGCGCACAATCTACTATAACAGGCCGATGAATCCATATCCCGTATTTTTAACCATGCCGTTTTGCTCCCGATTTTTTTTAATTCATCAAATGTCTTTACCCCTATTTCATTTAATTGTTTTTCAAGTTCTTTTCCAATATTTATCAACTTTGATAATTCTCCCATTTTAACCCCCAAGTTTATTTTGAGAAATATGCCGTCCATACGGGCGCAGTGGACGCAGTAATCCTTTTTCTTTCTCCATAACATGACACCTTAATCACTGACTATATAGTCAATATGGCCGCCTCGTCAAGATGTTCCAGTTCGGGAGATTCATCCGTTGTTTTCATTCGATTTTACACAAATTTTACCTGAAACTGCTGTCAGATTATATATTCCCACGCTATTTTTCAGTTAAGAAAACTGAAACAGGAGAAAAATTATGATGAAGAAAACTATTCTACTTGTACTTGCGGCGGTATCTCTGTTCGCGGGATGCGCCAAAGGAAATCAGGCGGCCTTTGACAAGGCAAAGGCAATCGGCGTTGTATCCCGGGAGGACGGTTCCGGCACACGGGGGGCGTTCATTGAACTTTTCGGCATTGAGGCCAGGGGCAGTGACGGAAGCAGAAAGGATATGACCACCAAAGAAGCCGTTATCGCCAAACAAACCGATGTGATGATGACGAATATTGCCGGGGACAAGTACGCTATCGGCTATATCTCACTTGGATCGCTCAACAGCACCGTGAAAGCGGCGGATATTGCGGGCGTAAAGGCATCTAGCGAAAATGTAAAAAACGGTACATATACCGTGTCCCGATCATTCAACATCGCAACTAAAGGCGAACCGAATGAGCTTGCCGCGGATTTCATCACCTTTATTTTGTCGGCGGAGGGGCAGGCGGTTGTGGCCAAAAGCTATATCGCGGTTATTGAAAATGCTCCTGCCTATACTGGCGGCAGGCTCTCCGGCAAAATCGTTGTCGCGGGTTCTTCTTCTGTCACGCCAATTATGGAAAAGCTGAAAGAGGCGTATACCGCGCTCAATCCAAACGCCAGCATCGAGATTCAGATGAGCGATTCATCAGCCGGTATGACCGGTGCTATTGACGGAACCTGTGACATCGGTATGGCAAGCCGCGAATTAAAGGACAGCGAACGCGCCGTGTTATCCGCGACCCGGATTGCCCTTGACGGAATCGCCGTAATTGTGAACAACGAAAATCCGGTAACCAATCTCACCAAAGAAGAGGTTAAGGGCATCTTTACCGGCGCCATGGTAAAGTGGAGTGAGGTGATTCAATGATGAGCCGCAGTGGAATTATGGGCGTACCGCTGCTCCCCTTACAGCGGGTCATGATACTTGCGGGGGTTTGCAATAATGGAAATTACGGCATATACTATCCGTATGTTTCCGAATATCGAATTCAATGAAGCAGCGTTTAAGCATGGTATAACAGAACCAAATATTCGTTATGCTCTGTGGCATCCGCTTCATGAAGAACTGCTCGAAGCCTATAAAAACAAATGGCTTGTTATCGGTCGGACTTACTAGTCCGCTGATACCGCCGGAAATTTGATTGAAGCAGCGTACAATATCATTGATGATGATACGGTGAATGTCTTTCACGCTATGCCGTGCAGAAAGAAATTTATCAGCGGGCTTAATTTATAGGGGGAACTATGGCAAGAATGACCGAAGAAGAAGCAAGCGCTTTAGATGAAGAAATTACCAATGCCGATATAACACTTAAACCGGGTAAGGGCGGTATTTTTACCCGACAGCGGGAGTTGCTTGACGCTTTAGACCGGGCAAGCGCGGATTATATTATAACCCGTGCAATGGCAACAAATAAAATGCCCATGCAAATCCTGGGTGAAATGGTGCATAAACAAATTATACAAAATACAGGGGTTCCTGTACGCGTCTAATTGATACCACATTGCCATAATTTTACACAAATTTTACCTGAAACTGCTGTCAGATTATATATTCCCACGCTATTTTTCAGTTAAGAAAACTGAAACAGGAGAAAAATTATGATGAAGAAAATGATTCTACTTGTACTTGCGGCGGCAGTATCTCTGTTCGCGGGATGCGCCAAAGGAAACCAGGCGGCCTTTGACAAGGCAAAGGCAATCGGCGTTGTATCCCGGGAGGACGGCTCCGGCACACGGGGGGCGTTCATTGAGCTTTTCGGCATTGAGGCCAGGGGCAGTGACGGAAGCAGAAAGGATATGACCACCAAAGAAGCCGTTATCGCCAAACAAACCGATGTGATGATGACGAATATTGCCGGGGACAAGTACGCTATCGGCTACATCTCCCTTGGTTCGCTGAACAGCACCGTGAAAGCGGCGGATATTGCGGGCGTAAAGGCATCTACCGCAAATGTAAAAAACGGTACCTATGCCGTGTCCCGGCCGTTCAACATCGCAACCAGGGGCGAAGCGAAGGAGCTTGCCGCGGATTTCATCACCTTTATTTTGTCGGCGGAAGGTCAGGCGGTTGTAGCCAAAAGCTATATCGCGGTTATTGAAAATGCTCCTGCCTATACCGGCGGCAGGCTCTCCGGCAAAATCGTTGTCGCGGGTTCATCTTCCGTCACGCCGATTATGGAAAAGCTGAAAGAGGCGTATATCGCCCTCAATCCAAACGCCGCCATCGAAATCCAGATGAGCGATTCATCGGCCGGTATGACCGGCGCTATTGACGGGACCTGTGACATCGGTATGGCAAGCCGCGAATTAAAGGACAGCGAACGCGCCGTGTTATCCGCGACCCGGATTGCCCTTGACGGAATCGCCGTAATTGTGAACAACGAAAATCCGGTAACTAATCTCACAAAGGAAGAGGTTAAGGGCATCTTTACCGGCGCGATGGTAAAGTGGAGTGATGTGCTTTAATGAGCAGCGGCGGCGTGAGAGAAAAACTCATGGGCGCCGCACATAAAAAAACCGGCGGATTTCCCCGCCGGTTTTTCGCGCTCTCTACCCCCCCCTATCTGACGCAGAAAGCGGGGACACAGCCGTCATTTACCCAAGCTGAATTGGTGTCCAAACTAGCGCCGTCGTACAGACTCCAAACGCCAGAGTCTTTGGCTGAAGCCAACCAGTACGATTTGGCAGTATTGGTCCCATCGTATTTTACTTTGCTACTACTACCGTACTGAAGCTGTTTCTGAGGCGCGCCGGGCTCATCCGGCGATGACCTAAACCCCGGTATGTCTGTCACCTGTATGCCTGTCATCTCCCATACGGTGGGGAGCCAGAGCGTATCATGAATCGTGCTCGTCCCCGTTGAGTTGTTTGATCCATTTGCCACTATGCGCGCGGGCCCCCAGAGCATAGTATCGTCAAGGCCGGTGGCTGCTTTCAGGCCCGTCAAGAAGGCTCCGGTAATGTAGCTCCTCATCCCGCTTGCCGCATAGCCGCCTGCGTCGGTATCAGTGGAATTCATATAGTGCTCAACCGGAATATTCTGGAACTGGAACACCACATGAGGGGTATTGTTGCCGTTTATCCCGTTAAATAAATTGATGCCTACCACCATAAGGCGCAGGAGCCGGCCATGCCCGCTTAACTCCTTGTCGTATATCGTACAGGACCCCGCGATGGTCAATGATGGCAGGTCGATATAGTCGCCCAGCGCGATTATCGAAGTAAAATCATCTCCCACGTGCGGGTTGGAAATCAGCCTGTGCAGATCGCCAAAGGTTACGCTTACCATGCTTTGGGTAAGCGGTACGCTTGCGGATGCGCGTTTGCCGAACTTTATGGTGAGGTCAGGGCTTCCCGGAACGGCTAGACCATAAGGAGCGGGGGTTTTCGTTGCGGTAGTCCCGGCGCTGGTGTTACCGGTAGTATTCACCGTCCGGACGGTAAAGGTGTACGCTGTGCCATTGGTCAGGCCGGTAATCGCGGCGGTTTGGCTTCCCTTGGGAACAGTTACCGATTGGGCAGTGCCGTTCGTATAGGTGATTACTACGTTTGCAAAGTCCGTGTCCGTGGGGTCAGCCCAATCAAGGATTACCCTAGCGTCTCCGGCGGTTGCGATTAAGCCGCTTACCGCCGCCGGGGCGGGGGTGTCGGGGGTGGCACCATTACCGTTGTCACAGCCTACAAGGGCCAGGGCAGCAATGAGGGCGACGATAAAGAAACTTAGTTTAAGCCCGAACCGCAGGGGGGGGGCAAAGGATACTAGAGCACCCATTTTCTTTTCTACTGATCTTTCCATAATGATTCCTCCTTCACTACACATTTCACACGGAGGCACCAACGACAGCAACAAAACCCTTGTGTCTGCTTTAATAATACCATGCTTTCACTCATATATCCAGGAAAAAAGCACTACTTTTTACATTATTTTTGGTATTTTCCTCGGTAAAATCACAGCCCGCAAAGGAAAAGATCGCACAGATGAGGGCAAGCGCGCCGCAGACCAGGGCGATTCGGTTTTTTCGGTCGATAGTTCTGTTCATACTTCCTCCTAAAGGTGCATGAAAAACAACGCCGATGTCCGGCTATACCAGCCGCTATATTCATATTTTAACGGTTCCGGTTTTCCGATGCCTGCATAACTATTACGCTGAATATCCTTCAAAAGCAGATTAATACGGCGCAGTGTTTTTTTATCCTGTCCTTGCCAATAAACATATTGTTCAAAGGCCTTTTCAAAAAAATTAAACACTAATCACGCTCCATGGCTTCTAATTCAGCCATGGTTTTTGAAACAATCCGCTTCCCGGTATTCATGGCATCGATAGCTTCATCCAGATAGGCCCGATGCCCCTTGCTGTAAAGAGTATCACCCTTAATTTCAAAAGGTATCTTCCCTTCCCTGACCACCGTTTTTGCAAATACCGTAAAGGCCGTGGTCATATTCATCCCCATGTCGTCAAAGAGCATTTCCGCCTGGTTTTTAAGATCGCTATCCATGCGAATGGTTATACTGGTGCTTGCCATCTTTGCTTACCTCGTATTTACACTATAAGCACATGTACCTTATTTGTCAATACAGTAGGCGTTTCAGGCCATTGTTGGGTGTAGGGCGTTATCCCACCGCCCGCAGACCCTCCGATTTTACACAATTTTTACCTGAAACTGCTGTTAGATTATATATTCCGGTTGTACCATTCTGATATGAACAGATTGAGAGAAAAACTCATGGGCGCCGTGTTTTTAACATCGGCGCTTGCTTCCATACTGGCGGTTGCCTTAATCTGCTTTTTTTTGTTGGCCAACGGCCTCCCCGCGGCAGGGAAAATCGGCGTGTTCAATTTTTTGCTTGGCAGAGAGTGGTCGCCGGCGGACACGCCCCCGGTGTTTGGCATATTTCCCATGATACTTGGGAGCCTCTATGTTACGGCGGGGGCGCTCCTTATCGGTGTTCCCATCGGCATACTGGCGGCAATCTTTCTCGCCCGTGTCTGCCCGAAAAAACTCTATTCTCTACTCAAGCCGGGGGTGGAACTGCTCGCGGGTATTCCCTCGGTTGTGTACGGCTTTTTCGGCATGGCGGTCATTATCCCGCTTTCAGGGAACAGCATTTTATCGGCATCTATCCTGCTGGGTATTATGATTTTACCCACAATCATCGGCATTGCCGAGAGTGCGCTGCGCGCTGTTCCCGAACAGTATTACGAAGGCGCGTTGGCCCTCGGCGCGGGGCATTACCGCAGCGTATTCTTTGTGATGCTCCCCGCCGCTAAATCCGGCGTACTTGCGGCGGTTGTCCTCGGCGTAGGACGTGCCATAGGCGAAACTATGGCCGTAATTATGGTAGCGGGGAATCAAGCGCGTATGCCGGTGTCCCTGTTCAAAGGGGTCCGCACACTTACCGCAAACATCGTTCTTGAAATGGGCTATGCGGCGGAACTGCACCGTGAGGCATTGATTGCAACCGGTGTTGTTCTGTTTGTGTTTATCCTGCTCATAAACTTAAGTTTTTCGGCGCTGAAACGGAGGGTAATATAAGTGCGTAAAAAACCATCCGAACTATTAATGGCCGCCGCTACATGGACGGCCGCCGCCCTTACCTTTTCTGTGTTGTTGTTTCTTGTGGGCTTCATCCTTCTGAAAGGCGTCCCCCATATCAAGCCGTCACTTTTCGCGCTTAACTACAACAGCGAAAACGTGTCCCTCATGCCCGCGATGATTTCCACCGTCATCATGACGCTGCTGTCCCTCGTCATCGCGGTGCCCCTCGGTGTTTTCGCGGCGATTTATCTTGCCGAATACGCAAAACGCGGCAACAAAGCCGTACTTTTAGTGCGGGTGACAACAGAAACGCTTTCCGGCATCCCCTCCATTGTATACGGCCTATTTGGAATGTTGTTTTTTGTCACCTTTTTAGGCTGGGGATTTTCCCTGCTTGCGGGGGCGTTTACCCTGTCAATTATGATTTTGCCGCTGATTATGCGTTCAAGTGAGGAAGCCCTGCAAGCGGTTCCCGACACCTACCGCGAGGGGGCTTTCGGCCTGGGCGCGGGCAAGCTCCGCACCGTATTCCGCATTGTGCTGCCCTCAGCAATGCCGGGTATTCTGGCCGGGGTAATCCTTTCCATCGGACGCATCGCCGGAGAAACGGCGGCGCTGATTTATACCGCCGGAACCGTGGCGCAGATACCTGAAAACCCCATGCAGTCGGCGCGCACCCTGTCGGTTCACATGTACGCCCTTTCCAGTGAGGGACTTCACACCGGCGAGGGCTACGCCACCGCGGTGGTACTTTTGCTTGTAGTGGTCTTAATCAACACCGGCTCCGCAAAGCTTGCCCGGCGGATTGGAGGCAAGGCATGAACTGTTTTGATATACAATCTTTGGATTTGTTTTATGGTGATTTTCAGGCGCTCAAAAACATCACCATGGGAATCGAAAGCGGAAAGATAACCGCGTGTATCGGGCCCTCGGGCTGCGGGAAGTCAACGCTCCTAAAGACACTCAACCGCATGAACGATTTGATAGAGGGCTGCAAAATTTCAGGCAATGTGCGCTTGTTTGGCGAAGACGTGTATGGGAACATGGACATCAATTTGCTCCGAAAGAGAGTGGGGATGGTATTTCAAAAACCCAATCCTTTTCCCATGAGTGTATACGACAACATCGCCTTTGGCCCGCGAACCCATGGCATAAAGTCACGGTATGAGCTTGACAAAATCGTTGAAGAATCCCTCAAAGGCGCGGCGATTTGGGACGAGGTCAAGGACCGGCTGAAAAAGTCCGCCCTTGGCTTGTCGGGTGGACAGCAGCAGCGGCTCTGCATCGCGAGGGCCCTTGCCGTATCGCCTGAGGTGCTGCTGATGGACGAACCTACAAGCGCCCTTGACCCTATTTCCACCGGCAAAATCGAGGAACTGCTGCTGACCTTGCGGGAAAAGTACAGTATCATTATTGTGACCCATAATATGCAGCAAGCCACCCGAATCAGCGATAAAACAGCGTTTTTTCTTCTTGGGGAGGTGGTCGAGTACACGGACACCGGCGCCCTATTCGCCATGCCGCAGGATAAGCGGACAGAGGATTACATTACGGGGAGGTTTGGATGATGCGCAGTCGTTTTGACGAACAGCTTACACAGTTGAATAACAGCCTGATTGAAATGGGCGCTCTTATTGAACAGACAATAGGGAAAGCGGTAAAAGCCCTTGAAGAACAGGATGTGGAGTCGGCTCAAAAAATCATTGAGAGTGACGACATAATAGATGACAAGGAAAAGGAAATCGAAGGGCTTTGCTTAAAGCTGCTTATGAATCAGCAGCCGGTGGCGCGGGATTTACGTCAGGTTTCCACGGCGCTGAAAATGATTACCGACATGGAGCGTATCGGAGATCAGGCCGCCGACATTTCGGAACTGTGCATACATCTCGCCCGGCAGAAATATATCATCAACCTCAGACATATCCCGCAAATGGCGGATGCAACAATAAAAATGGTGACCGACAGCATTGATGCCTTTGTCAAAAAGGATTTGGCCCTGGCGCAGGCGGTCATTGCCGCCGACAATGCTGTGGACGATTTGTTTGACATCGTGAAAAAGGATATGATACAGTTAATCCACGAGGATGTACAAAACGGTGAACAGGCCGTTGACCTCCTGCAGATTGCCAAATACTTTGAACGCATCGGCGATCACGCGGTCAATATTGCCGAGTGGGTCATATTTTCCATTACGGGCAGGCATAAGGACACGCAGGTTTTATAGGGCGGGAGAAAAACCCGCCGCTTCGTAAAAGCCCCCCCCCTTGAAAAACAGACAACTCTATAGTAGAATCAACACATAACGTTTTGGAGAGGGGCAAGATGCCAACATATAGTGGTATACAGAAGGAAGAAACCCTAAAAGGGCTTGTCCACGATGACTATTTCCCAAAATTCGGCTATGAACCGAATATCGACAATATCGACTTTGTAATCACCGACAAGAAAACGCGCAACGCTGACGCTGACCTTTTTAGTGATAGTGTGGGAAGTTCAAAACATTACCTGTGGGCGGAAGCGAAAAAGGGCGCCCATGATGTTTTTGATATGTTCACGCAACTCATCCTCACCTGCAAAAAAACCTACGAAAAAGGCGAACATTTAGCGCCGCCGTGGCTCGGTTGTTTTGACGAGGCGCGGATTGCCTTTGTGTCGTTTCATGATATACTGCCGATTTTTAACGAAACCGATTTTAACTGGAACACCACGCCGAGTAATCACGAAACGCCGGATTTTCAAAAGGCGCGGGAAAAAGTAGCAAAACTGATTGGCGCAAAAATTGCGGTCTATAACTTTGGCGGCGATGACAGGGAAATAATAGAGTTTATCAAAACGCATTTTGTAGCGGGTGCATCGACTTCAATCAAAAGCCCCATTACCAAAGATAATTTTGTGCAGATTTTTATCAAATGGGTAAAAGAAGTAAAACCGTTTATCAATATTCCAAAAACGGAATGGACGGAGTTCAAGCAAAAGGGTATTCTTGATTGTGATTTTTACCGTGCCGATGTCATGAGTGCTCAGGCGCAAGCGCCTGAGCTTGGAGAAAACGCAAAGTTCTACGAAGGTAGAACAGTTTTCTCCACTAAATTTTCTACAATAACGGAAAAACTGAAAATCGTTTTGAAAAACGATAATTACAAGTTTCATGAAAACATTAGCGGACGGCTTTTTTCGTCTGATATTGGTTTTACCGATGACGGCGCGGCGTATAGCCGTTTTTGGAATAGATACGAGCGTCCGCCCGCGCTTGAGTATCGACAGCACATCATTGACCGGCGCGATCTTTTAGTTCCTACAAATATCCGCGAAGTAAAAGGCTCGTTCTTTACGCCGAAAATCTGGGCGGATAAGTCAAAGGAATATCTCGCCAAGGTGTTTGGGAAAAATTGGCAGGACGAATACTATGTGTGGGACTGCGCGGCGGGGACGGGAAACCTGCTTGCGGGATTATCGAATGAATATAACGTGTGGGCAAGCGATGTTGAACAGGGGAATGTGGAAACCATGCAAAGCCTTATCGACATTGACGAAAACCTAAACTTGTTAAGCGGACACGTTTTTCAGTTTGATTTCTTGAATGACAGTTTTGACAAACTGCCGGAAGAATTGAAAAAGATTATCGACGACCCGGAAAAGCGGAAGAAACTCATCGTATATATCAATCCGCCGTATGCGGAAGCTTCCAGCGCGACAACTTTTGTTGGTAGCGGACAAAACAAACCAAAAGTCGCTGCTGCACATAAGACAAGTGAAAAATATAAAGATACTTTGGGGCGTGGCATAAATGAATTATTTGCGAATTTTTTTATCAGAATATATAATGAAATTCAAGATTCAAAACTTGCGTCTTTTAGCACATTAAAATATATTAATTCGCAAAATTTTATCAAATTTCGTGCATGGTTTAAGGCAGAATATAAATCAGGTTTTATTTGTAAGTCGGACACGTTTGATAATGTAAAAGGCAAATTTCCGATAGGTTTTCTTATTTGGGATACTGAAATCAAAAAACAAATAGAGCATATTGTTATTGATGTTTTTGAAAATGATAATGAAGTAAGAAAATGCTGGAAATCAAGTAGTAAAACTATATATTCTGCCATCGGGGAAAAATATATTAGACTTGTTCTCTAACTCAAAAAATGATATAACAAGACATGGGAAGAGGGAAACGGGTGTCTGACGCCAAGGCGATTCTATTTAAGCGGCTGTACGGGGTAAAACCGGATACATTTGAAATGATGATGGCTATTCTCCAAAAAGAATACACACTGTTGCATAAGAAAGGCGGAAAACCGCCTAAACTGACCGTCGAGGACAAGCTGTACATAGCCCTGAAATACCTGCGGGAATACCGGACAATGGAAAGTATCGGTGCCGAGTACGGTGTCGGCAGAAGCGCCGTCTGCGAGTCGATACAGTGGGTGGAAGACACGCTGGCGAAGGACAAAACCTTCCGGCTTCCCGACAAGAAAGTGCTCAAAAAGGAGTCGCCGTCCATTGAGTACATTGTAGTAGATGTGACTGAAAGTCCGATAAACCGGCCAAAAAAAACCAAAAAGAGTGGTATTCCGGCAAGAAAAAGCGGCATACGATAAAGACGCAGGTAATCATCGAGCAAAAGAGTAAGAGAATCATTGATGTACAGGAAGCCAAAGGCAGTGAGCATGACTTCAAGGTGTACAAAGACACCATCGGGAAATCGGTTCATCAGTCTATCCGCATAGACGCCGATCTTGGGTATCTTGGGATAGAGAAGCTGCATCCGAACAGCCGGATACCGAAGAAGGCGAGCAAGAAGCATAAGCTGACCGCAGGGGAGAAAGGGTATAACAAACGGCTTGCGCGGAAGCGGGTGGTCATTGAACATATGAATGCCCGAATAAAAACATTTAAGAGTATGGCATATCCATACCGGAATCATTGCAGAAGGCATTTGTTAAGAATGTCCCTCATTTGCGGTATTATTAACTTCGAACTTCGGATTTAATGTGGTTAGCGAACAAGTCTATTGTTGATTGGATTCGTAATTATTTTGATAAAAAAAATTCACTTATTGCTTATTTACGATTTCAAGGCACAGATTTCCAAACAAATAGCAATGCTTTTTTTACAAGTCAGCCTACTGATAACGATATTCGTGAATCAAAAATCACTCCTATTACTAAGAATAATTTAATTGAAATGTGCATATATCTTGCAGTTAGACAGTGTATAGAACTTACATGGCTAAACAACCGTGATCAGTTTCTATTTCCAAATGATGGTTATAAGTCCGATGATATATTTAAAAACAATTGTATTGTCTTTATGCTTTTTCATGGACAAAATAAAATATCATCCACACATGGCATCAACCACTGGATACCCTTCACTGAAAAGGAAGTAGGCGCACGGGAAAAGTTTGAATCAAACTTTATGAGCAACTTTCTTAAAGGTCGCACTCTGAGCGGTGAAGCCGCCGCCGTGCTGGATGCGGGAAAAGAACTTTGGAAATACTATCATGCCACAATAAAGAACAACAAAACCGCTTCCGCCAACGCTTCGTTTTACGACATTCGGGAATACTTTCAGGGGCGCAAAGAAAGCGGCACGATGAACACCAAGTCGACAGACGAAACCTACAATGCGCTTCTTGCTGTCCTGCGCGGTGCGCTTAAAATGCTCACGATGAAAATACAGCCGAGAGCGTATGAGTATGGATTTTTGAAGGAGTAGGAGGAAAATATGTCACTTTACACAGAACGTAACGGATTGCGGAAACCTATAAAGCGGACGTATGACATCTCAGAGGATGCCTATGCATTATTATTTGACTGCTGCGATAAGTATAAAGAAAACATTGCGTGGAAATTTCCATATAATTGCCCTGATGGCAATGGAATTTGTGGATTGGATGAAGAAAAGTTTAATATCACCCTCAAATTTGCTATACCTACATTGTATCGTGATTCTACCGACAGGCTTTGCAGGCCTACTAAGAAATCAAGTGTTTCGGTCTATCGGCTCTCTGTTGACGAATCTAATACATATGACCAATATGCATTACTCGACTACATTGAATACTTTGCTCAAAATTGCCGAGATATTACAAGCAGAATTTGGCACGAATTCTTTATGCACAACGAATTAAATTTTGCTGATACTACTTTTAAAGTGTTTAATACATTTCAAACTGAAATAAATAGTGTATTTGAAATGACTGGCTTACTATATAAGCTGGTTGATAAAAAACAGATTGAGCGTGTTGTTGAGAACGATATTATCACCGAAACAGTCGTGTCAAAAATCAAAAGCGTTTCCGAAACAGGAACTAAAGACCTACTCAATGAGGCAATCAAATTCTACCGTGAGCCAAAACCGGAGAATCGCCGATTAGCGATTGAGAAGGTTTGGGATGCTTTTGAGCGGCTCAAGACATACTATGTCTCATTGGATAAAAAAGCATCTGTTTCAAAAATCATTGCTGATATATCAAGCAATCAGTCAGAGTTTGTTGAATTATTCAATACCGAATTCAACTGCTTGACTAGCATTGGAAATCGGTTTCGTATTCGCCATCATGAAACAGACAAGATGGAGATAACGGACTATTCTCATTACGATTATTTCTTTAATCGTTGTATGTCACTTATTGCCTTGGCAATACAGTACCTGAAATAGATTAGGGAGAGCCTAAAAAAGGCGCGGTGTGCCGTCCCCGACTCAGCTAGATTAAAGTCTAAAGCCGCCAGACTTGCCCCTGCTACAGCCGGACTAAGCCCTAAAAACGTCGGACTATCTCCTCAAACCGTCAAGCTATACTCCGGCTACTTACAAAAAATCAAAAAATAGGGTATACTTGGTAAAATAGGAGGTGCATATATGGCACATAGTGATTGGATTCCCGCGCGGGAACAGGATTTGGCCGATTTGGCGGAAAAATGGACGACGACACTCGCCGACACCGCCAAGCAAACGGCTTTTGGACGGGTCGCTGCGGAATGCACGGCAACCGCAGGCAAAATTACCGCCTTTTTAACCGCCCGAAGCGCCTATGAAGCGGACAAGGCAAAAACGGCTTATTACGCTACGTGCTATGAAAACGGTAAAGGCGAACAGGGTCCGTGGTCGCCGATAGTGGATGCGGTTATTGCGTAAGGGGTTTCGATGCAAAAACTGAAAATCTACTTGGATAATTGCTGCTATAACCGCCCTTATGACGATCAAACAAGCCCAAAAGTTGTGGTTGAAACACTGTCAAAACTGTATATTCAGGAGTTGGTGTTAAACCGTAAGCTTGACCTTGTTTGGTCGTATGTTCTCAAATATGAAAACAGCGGAAATTGTGTTGAATCAAAACGGGACGCAATCGGTCAATGGGAAAAAGTGAGTGTGCAGTTTGTGGGGAAATCACCGTCGGTTGTTGCAATGGCTAATGAAGTTGCCGCAACCGGAATTCATCCCGCTGATTCATTGCATATTGCTTGTGCGATAGATGCAAAATGTGATTATATTATCACGGTGGATGCGAAACAAGTTTCGTGCGCATGTTACATTACACGGATGATCGGATTATTGTTTGTAATCCGGTGGATTTTATCAGTAGGGAGGTTGAAAATGACCAATAATGCCATTTTACTTGACAAGGGTATTAAGTGCCTTAATGAAGGGCTTGGAATGCTGGATGCGGAACAGTTTATTTACATTTTATTAAGCCAGCCATTTGACTACACGGAGTGGCGGAAAAAGAATTTATTTATTGATCTGTCTGTTGAAGAAATCAGTGACGCCGCAGATAAATATTGCAGAGAAAATTCATAAATAAAAGAGCACGGTGCACGCAGTAGCGGCTTGGCGTAAACTTTTCACTACGGAGAAATCCATGCAAAAAGTATTTATTGTTGAAGATGACGACAATATCCGTGAAATGGTACTGTATGCGTTGTCCCAAGCCGGATTTGAAGCGGCGGGCTTTACCTCAGGCGAGGCATTTTTCGCTCGTTTGCTAAAAGAGGCGCCCTCACTTGTTCTGCTGGACATCATGCTGCCCGGAGAAGACGGCATATCCATATTAAAAAAATTGAAACAAGCTGAAAAGACGAAGCGTTTCCCTGTTATCATGCTCACCGCAAAGGGCGCGGAGTTTGACCGTATCAAGGGGCTTGATTTAGGAGCGGATGACTACATTACAAAGCCGTTTTCCGTAATGGAAGCCATATCAAGGGTGAAGGCGGTGCTTCGCAGATGTGAAGGAAGCGAAAGCGATGCGGATAAACCCGGTGAAGTCACCGTTGGCAGCGTCACACTTCATAGCGACAGGCGCGCAGTATTTGCGGGCGATAACGAAATTGCCCTTACCTATAAAGAGTTTGAACTGCTTTACTACTTGATGCACAACAAGGGAATTGTTTCGACCCGCGATACATTGCTCAATCAGGTTTGGGGTTTTGATTATGCCGGCGAGACCCGTACCGTTGATATGCACATCAAATCCCTGCGGAAAAAGATGGGGACGGCAGGTGAAATCATCAAAACGGTGCGGAATGTCGGTTACAAGATAGAGGGTTAATTTTTGAAAAAGCGTATTTTTGTTAGTATGATACTGCTGACGGTAATCAGCCTTGTGCTTGTGGCGGCGGCGCTCTGCTTTGTGTTTTACAACCAATTTTCAGGAATCGTAAGAAACGAACTGAGAGAGCGGGCAGACCTGTTCAGAAACGCCGATACACAAACTGCTATGCAGAGGCTGATTATTTTCAAACCAAATGATATGCGTATCACCTTGATTCACCCGGACGGAATAGTCGCGTTTGATAACGCGGTTGATACAGAGGGTTTAGCAAACCATTCGGATCGGGAAGAAATTGTGGAAGCGCTTGAAACAGGCTGGGGTGAGAGCCGCCGATTGTCGGCTACTCTGGGGCAGGAAACCTATTATTATGCCGTTAGATTAGCGGATGGCTCTCTATTGCGTGTAGCAAAGACAACAAGCAGTATTTGGGGAATGTTCAGCGGCGTGCTGCCTGCGGTTATCTGCATTATTTTTATCATCCTCACCGCAGGCTATTTATTGGCGGGAAATCTTACAAAACGAATTGTCGCGCCCATAAATAACATTGATCTAAATACGGAACTAAGCACTGAATCTACCCCGCCATACGATGAGCTTGTCCCGTTCATTCGGACTATTGAGCAGCAGCGTGAGCGTATTGCCGCGCAGTTTTCGGATTTGCAAAGCCGCGCTGATACGATTAGCGCAATTGTGGACAATATGAGTGAGGGCATTATACTGGTAAGCAGGCAGGGCCTTATCCTTTCCGTCAACAAAAGCGCGGCGGCTCTTTTTGAAACGGATACCACTATGGGCGGCAAAAATATTTTGGAGCTGATAAGGGACCTTGAGCTGCTGGAACAGGTGAGGGCTGCGCTGTCCGGCAAGCGGAGTGAACTCAGTATCCGGCGTTCCGGCAAATCCTATCGTGTGTTTTTTAGCCCCGTAACAGACAGCGGCGCTCTTATACTGTTTCTCGATATAACCGAAAAAATGATGGCTGAACAAATGCGGCGGGAGTTTTCAGCCAATGTGTCACATGAGTTAAAAACGCCGCTTACGAGCATCTACGGCCATGCGGAAATGCTGTATAACGGTATCGTTAAGGAAAGCGATCATCATGCGTTTTTCGGAAAGATTAAAGATGAAGCCGCGCGTTTGATAACACTCATCGAGGATATTATCCTCATCTCCGAACTGGACGAGAACACAGGAGGCGAAACCTTTGAAGATGTGAGCCTCTCTGCCATTGCCGCCGAAGCGGTGGAAGCGCTTTCGTTAAAAGCCAGCGAACACAATGTTACTGTGAGCACCTCAGGTGATGCCGCGATGTCGGCCGGGCGCTCTATGATATATGAGATGTTTTATAACTTGATTGATAACGCCATAAAATACAACAAACCCGGCGGAACGGTGAAAGTAGATGTTTCCAAACTTGAGAATATGATTGAAGTCGCTGTTGCCGATACCGGAATTGGTATCCCCGAAGATGCTCAAAGCCGTGTGTTTGAGCGCTTCTACCGGGTGGATAAATCCCGCTCCAAAAAAACAGGAGGAACAGGACTTGGCCTTGCTATTGTAAAGCATATTGTCCTGCTCCACAAAGGGAAAATGGCGTTACAAAGTTCTGAAGATCAGGGAACAGTTGTTACGATAAGCTTTTAAGGCGGCGTTTACTATAAAATTCTCTATTAGGAAATAAGCGCCGATAAAACCGGCCCCCATGGCCCGGCCCTGGCCGTCCCGGTGAAACCCGCGCCGGCACTTACGATTCCACTCGTAAATAGCAGAAAAAAAGCCGCCCGGCTTGTTCCCTTTAGGGGGATGTTCTTCTTTGACATAAATGATGTTCATATCAACCGTATCCGGTACTGTTTTAACCGGATTCAGTATAGATTGCAAACTGTGCATATCGAAGCTGTAATACCGCTTCCCATTCCGGAATGCTGTTTCGGCTGTCTCTTGGAATAGTCACCCCAAGGCGACAAAGTCAGAGACGCCAATGCCGGCCGCTTTTTTCGTTTTATCGGCATCCGATCTGACATAATTATGCACATACCATCAATATATTGATGCCATAATTATGATGGATTTTTCTGACCGTTTGCGATCTGAAATTGAATAATTTACCGCCGGGGCGGGTATAAAATGGCGTGGAGTGACTACACGGATAAGATACAGGCATAGCCAAATTATCCTCTATCGATGCCGCGCCTCGGCCTTTGAAAAAATCCTGTATCTTACAAGTTTGCCGTCAGTTCCTGGCGGTGAACACATAGGAATCCCACGGACACCAGGCACAACATCATAAACTTAAGGATTTTTAACCACTTTTCCACCCAAAGAGTGGAAAAGTCAACCTCACTGACCACACGGACAAAAGAAAAGAAAACAAAGCAAAAGTCCGTGCTCTTCCCCGCGCAAGCGGGTTCTTGTGTGGTCAGTGGTTTCTTTTTTTCTATGGTATAGAATGTCTGTTAAAAACAATAGGCGCCCTTGAAACAGAAATATTTATTTCTAATTTGATAAAAGAGCCTTTCGATTATACCGAATGGCAGCGGGACCATTTTGCAGATATGAATATGAACGAATTTCTGGAAAAAGCTGCCCAATACGACAGAGAACACCCCTGGACGACAAGTCAGTAAGCATAATGAATAGTGAGTAATGCTGCGGGAATGGCCTTCACCGGCTGAGCATTACCCACCCAATCTCTTACAAGTTCGCCGTCAGTTCCGTGCGGATTTCGCCGGTTTCCATTTCAAGCAGATACTTGCCCCATTTTCCGCCCCAGTCCCGCAGTTCCTGTACGCCCAGGGGAGAGGGATTTTTTGAATCGGTGTGGGTGGCGATTTTCTGCGCAAGGCTCGTGTAGATCTTTGCCTGATCCGAATCAGGCGCGGCCTCGATGGTGGTCTTGCCCTGGAGTTCGCACTGGGCAACCGTGACAGAGCGGGGGATATACTCCACCACCTGGGTCTTTGTCTTTGCGACAAAGTCGTCGATGATTTCCTTGGAATAGGGCTGGTTGATGGAATTGGCGATCACCCCGCCCAGGAGCGCGCCCCCGGCATTGGAATACTTTTGAATTCCCCGGAAAAGATTATTCGACGCGTAAATAGACATGAAGTCCGCGGAGGACACGGTGAACACATGTTCTGCGATTCCCTCACGGATGGGCACCGCGAATCCTCCGCAGACCACATCCCCCAGCACATCGTAAATGACGAAGTCCAGGTCCAGTTCCTCAAAGACCCGGTGCTGCTTGAAAATTTCAACCGCAGTGGTAATGCCCCGTCCCGCGCAGCCGACACCCGGAGCGGGCCCGCCGGCCTCAACGCAGTACACCCCGTTAAAGCCGGTAAAGATAACTTCGTGGGGATCAACCTCACTTTTTTCGCGGAGGGTATCAAGCACCGTAGGAATATAGGAACCATCCCGCAGGGTATTGGTAGAATCGCTTTTCGGGTCGCAGCCGAACTGCATCACCTTGTAGCCCAATTTGGTAAGGGCGGCGCTTAAATTAGAGGTGGTGGTGGATTTACCAATCCCGCCCTTTCCATAAATCGCAATCTGTTTTGCCTTTGACATTTTCTTCCTTCCTTAAAAATTGCATTTGCGGACGCAAATGCCAAGTCAGTCTATGGACTGACACTTGTGCTGGAAACAATGGTGGTATCCTTCAACGTAACGGACTTGATGTAGGTGAAGGGGTCCTTGTCGTACCAGTCCTGTTTGAAGGGCATGGGTACATTTTTGGATATCTGCTTGTTATACTCACCGTTGCGCATGATCTTGTTAACCCGCCGGGCTACTTCGTAAACACCGGTGTAACCGCAGTACCCAAGGCCGGGCCCAAAGAGGGGCAGCATGGGGAGCCCGTGCCGGGACTGGATATTATTTCCCCCGGTATGGACAATCAGAAGATCAGGCTTGACCTTCTTTACAATGTTGGCCATCTCAAAGGGCTGGTTTGTAGCAACACTGAAAACCACCTCATCCACATCTTCCAGCTGCTCAAAAATGGGCTCCACAAACTGATCGTAGTGATGGGCCTTAAAGCCGACAACCTTCATTCCCAAATCCTGTACAATCTCCGCGGTGGCGACAATACGCACTTCGCCGCCGGCAAGGTAAACCTTTTTGCCCTTCAGATTTTTTCTGAAAGGATCCAGGGCCTTGTCCAGCACTTCGTTTTCAGCCTTGATAAATGCTTCCATTTCTTTTTCAAGGCCGAAGTGGCTTGCGATCCGGCGGAGCCATTTATCGGTATTTTTCCGGCCGATGGGGATCGTATCCACCATGAAGGGGATATTGTACTTTGATTGCAAATGCCCGATAAAATAATCATCATGGGTACCGCAGCAGCTTATGTTGAGGGATGTTTCCAGGGCGTACTGGAAATCCTCCGGTTCCGCATAGCAGGGGATAAAGGTGACATTAAGGCCGACCCCTTCAAGGAGGCGTTTGAATTCCAGTTCATCGGCCCGGCTCATGGAACCTACGTTAAGGACGTTAACGTTTCTGCTTTTCCGGAACTGCTCCCTGAACTTGTCCGCGTCGGTTTCCCAAACCGGAAGTTTCCGGTCAGGGTAGCGGATATATTTTTTGAGGATGCCGTGGTAGACCGCATCATAGGCGGTGGCCATCAGTTTTGTTTTGAACCCTTCGCAGTGGATGGGCATGATGATCGCCGCGGTTTCCTTCTGCATATCCGCGACAATGGAATCAATATCATCGCCGATAAGGGCGGGTACGCAGCTGTTGGCAACGATAATTGATTCAGGCCGGAATTCGCGGTCCGCAAAGGTAATCGCCTCCCGCAGTTTCTTTTCGCCGCCGGTGATAACTTCCGCTTCATCAAGGTTGGTGGTGATCCACTGGAGCCCCTCCGCACTTGGGTCACGCAGCTGCTTAAACTGTTTATTGAGACCGATGTTACCGGTAACGCAGATACCGCAACCAAGGGGCCCGTGCATGATCACCACAGCGTTCCTGATGGAATTGAGGATCCCCAAGCTCAAGGTAAACTGGCAGCCCTGGGCCTGGGTGAATTTCCGGGATGAAAGGTTGGTGCATCCGCAGGCCATCGCATTCTGGCAACTCTTTACCTGGGCGCAGGTTCCGCCGAAAGCAATACTCGAATGAAGCCGGTCCTCCCGGCTGGGAGCTGAATGGGCGTCTAAAAAATTCATATGGTTGTTCCTCCAATAATTAACATGTTACCGGCCCTGTACAAGGTAGGTGATAATATCTTCCGTTAGGGTAAGGCCGCCTGAGAATCCCGCATAGGCCCGGTTCATTACCGAGCGCCCTGTCGCAGGAAAACTAACGGGCACCAGGGGGAAGCCGAATTCCTGGGCAAAATCCCGTTCATGGGAACTCCCCAGCACTACCGCAGGACTAAATGGATCGTAGTAACGATCGTTGTGATTCCGGGGCCATGCTTCCCGGAAATATTTTTTTACCGAAGAAGTATCGGTATCAAAATACACATGGGGTTCCAGACCGGAATTAAGACCGGCGAATTGGGAGCGCACCGTTTTCTGCTGATTTTCGTCGAGGATATCGGTGACCACCACCAGTTCCGGAAGCCAGCCCAGCTCATCGGAAAGGAAACGGGTCAGGGCCGGAGCGTAGCTGGAATCCCCCACCAC
>BOAV01000033.1 GCA_026002045.1 Spirochaetia bacterium
CGCCTGATTGGCAATGGTGGTAAAGATGCCCCCCTTGACAGTAAGGCCCCGCTGATCCATGGGATAGGCGATGATGGAACTTATCTCCTCAAAATCCCAGCGAAGGGGATTGAGGATCGCGCCGGATTTGTCAAGGATAAAACAGTCGGTCTGGGCGCTCCCGGCGTCCACGTTCAGGCCGACCCTTTTGAACTGCCTGCACTTTTCGTTCGTCACCACCACCAGGGCATTGCCGGGAAGCTTCGCGTCGATCTTCCCCTGGTTTTTTTTAAGGGAAGTGATGGAGAGCGGTATCGGTTCATAGGCTGATTTGATATGAAACACGGGCCGCAGCCGCTTTTCCGGGGGGAGGGCGTGATCGTCAATGATGAAGCGGGCGTTGCCCCACTCGGTATCGGTCATCACCGGGATCGGGTCAGGAGACGGGGCCAGATAGTAGCTACGCCGGGAATCCGCCTCCACCGGGAGGCTGTTTTCATTTGCGAATGTGTGGGCGCGGATCAGGGCAGGGGTATCGTCGGTTTTCCCGTCCCCGGCGGCGCCGAAATCTTCATAGGTAACACACTTTTCCATGATGGTTTCACCCTTATTCGGTAAGCTCGATTTTCAGCACCGTATCGCAAGTGTCGGGCAAGGGCCAGGTGTCGTTGGGGCTGATCGCCAGGGTGACGAACTTGGTATCCTTTTTGTTCCGGGCCCCCAGGGCGGTCCCGGCGTCTTTTACCTCGCTCCCGTCCCGGAGCAGCCTGACCGATTTGACCTGCTCCGGCGCTATGCCGCTTAAGGGGATGGGGCCGATGGGTTCCTCAAAGAGGTGGGCGTATACCACGCTGCCCTTCCGGGTATAGCGCCCCCAATCGGGCCGCCTGAGATCCGCCGGGCCGCATCCGTAGATGCTCTCGCCGTTCAGTTCCATCCATGAGCCGATTTCCCCGAGGACCTTGGTTGATTCAGCGGGGAAGCGGCTGTTCGCATCGGGACCTACATTGAGGAGTAAATTGCCCCCCTTGGAAACACACTCTACCAGTTTATGAATGAGCAGCGGGGCGGACTTAAAGCGGCGGTCGGTGGGTTGATAAGCCCAACTGTTGTTCATGGTGGTGCATAATTCCCAGGGGACCGGCTTCCCCTTGTTGTTGACAATTCCCTGCTCAGGCAGGGACTGTTCGGGGGAGGCGAAATCCCCTGCGGTTTCATCGGGGTTTTCAGACTCAAGGCTGTGACCGCCCGCGTGAAGCCGGTTGTCTATCACCACGTCGCTCTGATAACGGCGCACCATCCGGACCAGGTCTTGCGCCCGCCAGGTTTCACCGCTCATATCATCGTAGGAAAAATCAAACCACAGGACATCCAGTTTCCCGTAACCCGATACCAGTTCTTCAACCTGACCGTGCATATACTCAAGATAACGGTTAAAATCGATCTTTTCATTTTTAAAAGCTTCGTTACCCCGCATGGGGTGAAACTTATCCCCGTATTTGGGATAATCGGGATGATGCCAGTCCAGCAGGGAATAGTACAACCCGGCTCGCAGCCCCTCGGCGCGGGCGGCTTCCAGGTATTCCCGGACAAAGTCCCGCCCCCCCTGGGTATTGGTAGATTTATAATCCGTTAATTTGGAATCATACAGGCAAAACCCGTCATGGTGTTTCGCGGTAAACACCATATACCGCATCCCCGCTTCCCTGGCGGCCTTGGCCCAGGCGCGGATATCGCAGGAGCGGGGGTTGAATTCCCTGAAATAGGGCTCGTAGGCTTCGACAGAAACCTTTTCATGGCTCCGGTACCATTCACCCTGACCGGGGATGGCGTAAAGCCCCCAATGGATAAACATGCCGAACCGGGCTTCGGTAAACCAGGCGCTTCGGGATGCAGATGATTGTGTTGTATTCATATACGCCTATCCTTTCAAGCCGCTGGTGGCAATGCCTTCTACGAAGAAGCGCTGGAAGAAAAGGAATACTATAAACACCGGGATCAGGGAGACCACCGAGGCCGCCATGATGAGGCCGTACTCGGTGGAGTATTGCCCCAGGAACATCCTGATTCCCAGCGGGATGGTTTTGTTACTCACCGAATCAAAGTAGATCATGGGGCCCATGAAGTCGTTCCAAACCCCCACAAAACTGAAGATGCAGAGGGTCGCCGCCACAGGCTTGGAGAGGGGCAGTACGATACGGAAATAGATGCCGTACTCGTTAAGCCCGTCGATCCGGGCCGCGTCCAAAAGCTCATCGGGGATGGATACGTAGAACTGGCGCATCAGGAAGACCCCGAAGGCGGTAAAACTCTGCATCAGGACATAACCCAGGTGGGTGTTGACCAAATGCAGCATCCGCATTTCCACATACTGGGGGAGCATGTACACCTGCCAGGGAATGGCGATGGTGGCAATGTAGATGAAGAAGAGAGCATCCCGGCCCCGGAAATGACACTTGGCGAATCCGTAGGCGGCGAAGCTGGAGGTAAGGACCTGGATGATGGTGATGATGATCGAAAGCTTGAAGGAGTTAAAGGTAAAAAGCGCAAAGTTTATTTTCTGCCAGATCAGCGCATAGTTTTTCCAGACCGGGTTCCGGGGAATCCAGCGGATGGGCAGGGAAAAAACTTCGCTGTCAAATTTCAGGGACGAGGAGAGCATCCAGATCAGGGGCAGGAAGGTGAGAAAGGTAACACCGGCGAGCCCTAAGTAAACGGCTCCCTGTTTTAATTTGTTTTCCCGGTACAGCATAATTTCCCCCTAATAATTGGACAGTTTCTTTTCCACCCTGAACTGGGTAAATGTAAGGGCTCCCACGATGATAAAGAGGATCATCGCCGCCGCGCTGGTCTGGCCGTAGTTAAACGAAATAAAGGCCTTGTTGTAAATGTAGTTGCTGATCAGGGTGGTGGCAGTTCCCGGCCCCCCTTCGGTGAGGGCGAAGATAATATCGAAGGATTTGAAGCTGCCGATGGTCAGCATGAGCACCACGAAGAAGGTGGCGGGGGACAGGAGGGGGAAACAGATGCGCCAGAAATACTGGGACCCCGTGGCCCCGTCGATGCTGGCCGCCTCCTGGAGTTCCCGGGGGATGTTCTGGAGCGCCGCCAGGTATACGATCATGTAGTAGCCCATGGATTTCCAGATTGCCACGATGATGACCCCCGGAAGGGCCCACCTGGTGGAGGCAAACCAGCCCGGCGGATTGGCGATGCCGATGAAACCGAGAAACACGTTGATCGGTCCTATGTCCCGCATAAAGAGCAGCCGCCACACCACGGCGACGGAAACGATGCTTGCCACATGGGGAAAGAAGATGGCGCTGCGGAAAAAATCCCGTGCCATGAATCTTCTGTTGAGCAGTACCGCCAGCCCCAGGGCAGCGAAGGTGGTAAAGCCCACGCAGGAGACCGTGTAGACAAAGGTCCGTCCTATGGACTGGCGGAAGACACTTTCCCGAAAGACCGCGGTGAAATTTTTAAACCCGTTGAAGGTCATGGCGGTAAAGCCGTCCCAGTTCATGAAGCTCAAAATCAGGGAAAAGCCCACCGGGATAAGGACGAAGATCAAAAAGCCGATAAAGTTCGGCAGGATAAAGGAAAGCCCCATAAGGGTATTCCTGATGCTCAGGGATAATCCCTTTTTTCCAACAACCGCGGTTGAATAGTTTATTGCCTTAGCCACAGGAATACCTCCTTTGCCTTATTTTCCCTGAATCTCTTTTGACCTCTTGGCCATGTTTGCCAAGCCCTGATCCACCGTAACTTCCCCCAGCATGATAAGGCTGTGTTCCTCACCCAGCATCTGGTTGACCTCGGCGACTTTGTCCTGATAGGGCCGGTCCAGGGAGATGTTCTTCACCAGCAGGGCATCCATGATACCCTGGGGCATACCGGGCTGGTTGGCGATTGCCGCCAGGGTTTGGCTGTTCGCCCGGGCGGGGAAGTTGAAGACCGATGCGTAGAGTTTTGCCCCCGGATCGCCGGTTGCAAATTTGACGAATTCCCAGGCGGCGTCCTTTTTCTTTGAGGCTTGGTTGATGGCGATGGGGGTGACGGAACCCACGGTCCAGCCCGCCGCAACGCCCTGAGGATGGGGCAGGGTGGCCACGCCCCAGTTCTTGATGTTCGCTTCCCCCTTGCTGATCCGGTCAACAACGGTGGCGATAAACCAGGTGCCCATGGGCATCATAGCCACATTTCCCTGGAGGAAAGCGCTGCCATAGGCGATGCCCCCGGATCGCAGGGCGCCGTAGTCCCAAAGCTGGCCGACTTTCTGCATCCTCACCGCCATATCATAGTAGGGTTTAAAGAAGCTGTAGTCGGTGGCCATGATGGAGTTTTTCCCGTCCTGAACGCCCCAGTTCTGCACACAGGCATTCCAGGTATGGAAGAATCCGCCGTAGACCTTGCTGGTGCCGCTTCCCGAAGAAAGCCGCCCCGCGAGCTGCTCCCATTCGGTCCAGGTCATGTCGTTGGAAGGATAGGGAACACCGGCCTTGTCAAAAATGTCCTTGTTGTAAAAAAGTACGTAGTAATCGGTCCGGGCCGGCAGGGCCACGGTTTTCCCATCCATAATAAACCGTTCCGCCAAGCCGTTGTAATCGCCTAAATTGATCCCATCCTTTTGGATATAGGCGGCAAGGTCCGCGAGCTGTCCCCGCCCGGCAAGCCCCGGAGTGGTATCCCCGTCCTTGATCCAGAAGGCGTCCACATCGCTGCCGCCGTTGAGCATGATGGTAAGCTTTTGGGTATAGTCCGCCGAAGGGTTGTCCAGCATTTCCACATCAATATTGGGGTATGCCTTTTTGAATTCCTCCAGCAGCGGGGGGTAAAAGTTTGATGTCCCCACATCCCAGGCTGCTACTTTGATCGATACCGGGCCGCTGCTTGCGGCCGGCTGTTTCTTTCCGCAGCCGACAAAGGCAAAAGCCGTTACCGTGATAAGCAGGACCGTCAAAATCGTTCTTTTCAGGTTCATTTTTTTCTCCTTAGTGTAAGTTTATTTCATTGTACAAGGGTTTTTTTCGCCCTGCCGTGTACGATTTTTGAAAGAATTGGTATTTTTTTCGAAAAACACCGGAAATCACCGGTATTTTTTTTCAAAGTAGTACTTTTTTCATCTTAATCGTGAAATTAAATCATCCGCCTTTGCCTTATACTTTTCCGGGGCGGCTTCGGCGGCCTGGCGCAGAAAATCTATCGCATCTTTACTGCGGCCTGCGGCGGCGGCGTTGACCCCCAGGGCATAGGAAACAAGCGCTTCGTCTGCGCCGTATTCCCGGCTGGAAAGGTAGAACTGTTCCGCCAAATTAAATTCATTGTTCTCGTAGGCAAGGAGCCCCAGGTAATAGTAGGGCGCGTAATGGCCGGGCCTTTGATCCAGTGCACGGTAGAAGACAAGTTCTGCCGTCGAGGGATCTTTGCCGGCATAAGCCCTTTGTCCTTCTTCCATAAGTTCCGCAAAGGTTTTGCGGGATGCAAGCCAGGAAAGGAAATCCTGGTTCATGGTTTCAGCGCCGCTCCACTGGAAAATCCGGTTCGCCGTTTTTCCGGTGTTTTCCGCCGCCGTGGCGGTGTCGGAAAGGAGCATGAAACTTTCCTCCAGGGACCGGAGGTAATCCCCGTTGCCGCTGTCCATAAAAAAGGATGCCGCCGCCCAGGAGAGGGCGGCCCAGGACTGGGTTCCACCGCTGCCCGCACGGAGGATCGCCTCCAGGGGCGGGGCATTTGAACCCAGCGCTTTGACCGTCCCAAGCCATGCCGGATTTTCTTCATAGACCATTTCCCCTTCGGGGGAAAAATTCAGGGCGCTAAAGTAAATGGCAAAACCCTCCCGCATCCAGAGCGGCGGATTGGGAACAAAGGCCCGCAGGTACTGGATAAAAGCCTGATAGGGCAGGGCCTTGCTTTCATCCGCGCTCCCGCGGTTGATCACCAGTTCCCGTTTTTCCTTTTGGTTGTAATGGATGTAGACCGCCCCCTGCTTGGTTTCCCCCAGATGCGCGGAAACATATTCGTCGTAGGAATCGGTGTTCAAAAAAACCTGTACCTTGAGGGGGTTTTCCAGCAGGGCGCTTGAAAAACGGAAAAGTTTGTTGTACGCCTCAAAACGGCTTTCCAGTTCACGGGCAATCAGTGTTCCTTCATTTCCGCTACCGTCTGCGACGATCACTTTGTAATGTTGGGCGGCAGCGGTTGCAGGGCGGCCGGGGCCGTACCCAATCAGCATGATAAAAAATAGTAGTTTGAAAAAATTTTTCATCTTCGGCCCCTCAATAATAGTATTACTGAATAATTTTATCGATAATGATATTCACTTCCTCGATCAGAATCCCTGTGTACCGTTCAATATTATCAATGATGTACTGCTGCATTTCGTGGATATTTCCCCCCAGCTGGATTCCGTAGGGCACATCAATGGTGATCACCAGCCGGTAACCCATTTCGGCATCCTTTACGATGATTTTTTTTATCCTGATTTCCGGGTTATACTCGTCCACACAGTGAATGACCATTTGGCTCAAGGCAGCCTCGGAAATGATCACCTTTCCCCGTTTTGAATATTCAGGCCGCACCACCGACTTCTCGTGCATCTTCGGGGTAGGCCCAAGACCAGCGGGCCCCTTCTTCCGTTTAAAGATACTGATGGCGTCATAAAAAATATTCGGGTAACTCCGTTTGACCTCAATTGAGGGCACGGGGATCACATGCTTTCCCTCGATCTTGCGGGTGCGGATGGCCTTTTCGATTTCTTCCTGGGAAGCAATATCCTCAATCTTGATAATTTTGTCCGGGTTGGGCAGCTGCAGCCGTGCGGCAATCTTGTTCACCATTTTATCGGAGGTCCCCAAAATCAGCACCTTCCGGATCCTCTCACTCTGAAGCTTCCGGGCAACCTCGTCCCGCTGGGCCTTCTCGTCAAAGAGGGCCACCTTCACCGCCGCCAGAAAGGTCTTCTCCTTCTTGGCCGAATGTCCCGCCAGAATCCGGTTGTCCCGGATCAAAAGCCCGTCATCAATAATGTCGTCGATCCCGTACTTCTGTGCCACCAGCTTTGCCCGAAAACTTTTCCCGGTGCCGCTTTCACCCACGAGCGCGTAAACCTTTATCCTCCGCAGGGGCCACAAAAAGTCAAGGAACATGGTCCAAGTATAATATAGACGCTATCCCCATACAACCGTGGTGTCCCACACTTACAGACACGGCGGCGGGAGGGCGGCCCCCACCCTCATGTGCTGGGGGAATCCGCCTACGGAGCCTGCGCTTCGCTTGTCTCCTTCGGCGGGGAATCCCAGGATACATTCGGGCAGAGGCCGCCCTCCCGCCGCCTGCCTGTGGTTGCTTTACTATAAGGAAGATCTTTATCTCTTTGAGTAAGGAATATCACAAAAAAACGTTTATATTTCCTTCCCGAAAATTTCCTTTACCCGCGCCTTGAATTTTTCCGGTGGCGGCGCTTCGAGGCGCGGGGGTAAGCGGGGCTCGGCGGCCGCTAGCTCTATCGGTATTTCCAGGAACATGGCGTGGAGCAGGAGATCCCCGCTTTGGCGGCTGCCGTATTTGCGATCACATCCAAGGGGGTGGCCGTGGGCGGCGGCCTGGGCGCGGATCTGGTGGGTGCGTCCGGTGTCCGGTTCCAGTTGTAAAAGGGTGTAGGGGGGCTTTACCATGAGGGGCTTGAACCGGGTCCGGGCAGGTTTCGCCTCTTCGCCCTCTGCGGTAAAGGTCTTTTGCCGCTCGTGGTCCCGTATAAGGCGGTCCTCCCAAAGGCCTTCTTTTTCAATCACCCCTTCAACCAGGGCAAGGTAGCCCTTGGTAAGACTGCGGGACTGCAGCAAAGCGCTGAAGCGCCGGGCACCCGCAAGGCTTGCGGAAAAAACAATGACGCCGCTGGTGGGCTTGTCCAGCCGGTGAAGGGGACCGGGCCTGAACGACAGGGACGGCGGAATCTTCGGCGCAAGGTGGGCCTGTACCAGGGTGTCCAGACTGTCATCGCCGTGAACCGCGAGACCTGCGGGTTTGTTCAGCACAAGGAAATCGGGGGATTCAAAAAGAATATTAACCACGGAGGACACAAAGGACACAGTGGGAGCGGTGTTATTTGTATTCTTTTCAAGGGGGACCGTTATGTTTTGTCCGGAGCGGATACGGAGGTCCGCGGCGGCGGGTTTGCCGTCTACCAGGATGCGGCTCTGCCGTAAAAGCCGGTGGATCAGGGAGAGGGGAGTGTCGGGCAGGGCTTTCCGCAAGATGCGGTCCAGCCTGCGGTTATCGTCATCGGCGGCGGCGGTTAAGGTCACCTCTGCTTTTACCCTTCCCTGTAAAGCTGTAATCAATGTCAATATAATACATTCATTTCATTTTAACAATGAACCATGGTAGACTAATTCCCTAAACCCCGCTATACTGCCTAAAATCGAAATTCAAGCGAGGAAGATATGATTCGAGGCGGCGATATTGTAAAGGGGAGCTGTTTGCTCCAGAAGGGGCAGCCCTATCTGGTGGTTGACCGGGAATTCCACAATCCCGGAAAGGGGACCGCCGTTGCCCGGATAAAAATGAAGAGCATCAAGGACGGCGCGGTGCTGAGCCTGACCATCCCCACTCAGCAGGAAGTTGAGGACGCCACGGTGGATGTCCACACCTGCCAGTACCAGTATGCGGATGCGGATAGCTACCACTTTATGAATAACGAATCCTACGAACAGTACGAAGTACCGATTGCGGGTATGGATGATAAGAAGCTCTACCTTAAGGACGGCGATTCTTATGAGCTGACCATTTGGGAAGAGAAGGTTATCGATATCAAGATCCCCTACAAGGTGACTTTTACCGTGGCGGAAAGTGAAAACTACGTGAAGGGCGACACGGTTTCCGGCGCCACCAAGCCCATCACCACCGAGACGGGCCTTACCGTGCGGGTGCCCCTCTTTATCAAGCAGGGTGAAAAGATCCTCGTCAACACCGAAACCAACGAATATGTGGAGCGGGTCAATAGTTAACATCGTTGAATCCTATATTTCCAAAGAAGTTCCCTTCAGATTTCGCGGGATAGATTTTACCTTTGCCCTTTCACATGGGCTTTTCAGTTCAAATGATATTGATACGGGGACGCGGCTGCTCCTGCGGGTTTTGTCCCAAACCTGGGACGCCGACCGTGCGGCGGGCCGCCCCCTGCCCCGCTCGGCGCTGGATTCAGGCTGCGGCGTTGGGGTCATCGGGATCTGTGCGGCCCGCGCCTTGCGGGATCTTCATGCTGCAACAGGTTCCGCAGCATGTCCGCCGCCCTTTTTGGTCCGCGCCCAGGACCGGGATGATCTGGCCCGGCTTTTTACCGAATACAACGCCGAAAGAAATTTCCCCACAACAGAGGCCCCGGTCCCGCTGACAGCGCGCACCGAACCGCTGCTTGCGGGCCCGGCGGATCATCGCTGGGATCTGATCCTGACCAACATCCCCGCAAAGGCGGGAACGCCGGTGCTGGAAGATTTTGTCCGCCGTTCCGTTGAACTGCTCAGTCCCGGCGGCAGGGTGATTATGGTGGCGGTAAATACCCTGGTTAATTTTTTCCGGTCACTGATAGAAAAGTACGGTACGATGCTTCGGGAAGAAACCGGTAAGGAGCATACGGTATTTGTGTACCAAAGACGGGAAATGGATGCGATGCTCAACGGCCCTGTCATTGCGGGCGAACACTTCCTTCAAAATAATCCCTTTTATCTGCGGAACAGCGCCGGTGGTATGGGTGGCGGCGATTACGAAATGGAAGGGATTCGCTATCATATTGACGCGGTCCACGGGGCCGCTGAATTTGACCGCCCCGGTGCCGCCGCCGTTGCCGCGGCAAAACTGGTGAGCCGCCTTGGACTGGAGAAGTTATGTCCCCCGCCGCAGGTTGGTGCAATACTGATCCACGAAAGCGGGCAGGGTCACTTTCCCGCATGGCTCCTGCAACGCGGCCTCAAGGCGGATCGGCTGGTCCTCTCCGGCAGAAACATCCTCGCACTGGAAGCGGCCCGGCATAACACCAAGGCTGCCTTGGCTGCCAAGGCTGCGGATATGTCGATTCAGGTGATCCCCGGCACGGAACTTCCGGTGGAACATCCTGCGATACCGGAGGCCTATAGTTTTATTGTTGCCTTTCCCGAAACGGTTCCCGGCGCAGAACGGCATACTGCACTCTGGGAGGATCTTGTACGGCTGCTCCTGCCAAATGGAACAGCCCTGATCGCACTCCCTGCTTCGGAGGCGGAAAAATTCGACCGGAAAAAACCGGCCGGCGGACCTAATGGTCCGCACTTTACCCGGCTGGGGGACATCAAACGCCGGGGCTTCCGGGCTTTGGCGTACCGGCGAAATCAGGACCCGGTCTGAGGGAAGGGCAGTACCCCGTCGATGGTGGATCTGCCGGTTAATACCATGATGAGCCGGTCCAGTCCCATGGCAACCCCGGAACATGGAGGGAACACAGTATTACTGCGGGGCAAAAAGTTTTTCCAGTAATCCTGATCGACACGGTGTTTTACCAGGGCGTGTTTTTCCTTTTCCGCCGACTCGGTTTCAAAAAAACGGCGTACTTCCTCCGCGTTGGTTTCTTCCGAATAACAGTTTGCCAGTTCTATGCCGCGGACGTAGAGTTCCCACCGTTCCACGGTTTTACCATTACTGTTTTTTTGCGCAAGGCAGGGGACAAAGGCGGGGTAATCAATCAAGGCCACGGGCCTGTCCTTGGGCAGATTCGGTTCCACCGCATGGATAAAGATCAAATCGTAGAGAGAGGCCGTATTCAATCCGGGCGGCGGGTCCAGGCCCAGCCTGCGGGCCTCCTCTTCCATACTGCCCGGAGCGGCCGCCTTGTAGAGATCAAACCCTGCCCAGCGGGCAAAGGCCTCTTCCATGGTGATGCGTTCAAAAGTATCGGCGGCGCCAAGGGAGGAAAAAAGTTCCCCCGTGAGGGTGAGGCTGTCCAGGTAATTTGCGTCCATGGTGTAGTATTCCAGCATGGTGAATTCCGGGCTGTGGAAGCGGCCAACTGATTCGCCGTTACGGAAGCATTTGCAGATCTGGTAGAGGCTTTGCCGGTGGGCCGCGATAAGTTTCTTCATCCAGATCTCCGGGGAGGGGATAAGCCAGCAGGGTTCAGGCCGCCGGGTCTTGCTTCCCAGCGGGGGGATGCGGCTGGTCTCGAAGACCTCCAGACAGGATTCGGGGATCAGGTCCGGGCTGAGGAGGGGGGTATCCACTTCAAGGTACTGCCGGTCGTCGAAGAAGCGGCGGACCTGCCGGATGATCCGCGAGCGCTCCTGTAAAAGTTCAAGGTCCATACAAGTATCTTAGCACAAAGGGGGTAGGGGGATGAAGGGTGTACCGTTTTCCAACACACTTGAAACTTTATATATATTCCGGTATAATTTCAATCATGATGGAAACTATGCCGGAATATATGCCCCGGGATCTCTATTTTGAGCGGATTAAGCCCTTTATCGGCTCCCATATCATCAAGGTCCTGGCGGGGCAGCGGCGGGTGGGGAAAAGCTATGTGCTCTATCAGCTTATGGACGAGATCCGCAAGGGGGATGGGGCGGCCAATATCATCTACATCAATACGGAATTTGCGGAGTTCCGGCAGATCAGGACCGATGTGGATTTATACGATTATGTTTCTGCCCGCTTGTCCGCAGGGGGAAAGAATTTTGTGTTCATAGACGAGATCCAGGACATAGCCGATTTTGAAAAGGCTGTGCGGTCTTTATATGCGGAGGAAAACTGCGACATTTACTTTACCGGCAGCAACGCCCATCTTTTGTCCGGGGAACTTGCCACCTACCTTGCGGGGCGCTACATTCAGTTTCAGGTTCATCCTTTGGGGTACCGGGAATTCCTGAATTTTTATCATCTTGAAAATTCCACCGGAACACTGCGGAAATATCTCCGCATCGGTGGGATGCCCTACCTTGCATCCCTGCCGGAGAGGGAAGAACATTTGGCGCGGGAGTATCTGAAAAATGTATATGAGTCGATTCTGCTGCGGGATGTACTTATCAGGGAAAATATCCGTAATATCCGGTTTCTGGAAAACCTTGCGGAATACCTCGCGGATAATACGGGGAGCATTTTTTCCGCGAATAATATCAGCAAGTATTTGAAAAATCAAAAGATACAGATTCCGGTGCAAACGGTGATTACTTACCTTGCGGCGCTGGAAAAATCCTTTATTGTGCATAAGGTTTCACGCGCCGAAGTGAATGGGCTGAAAATTTTTGAAATTGGGGAAAAGTATTACTTTGAGGATATTGGTTTACGGAATGTGCTGGCAAAAAATCCGCCCGAACTTGACATGGCAAAGCTTGTCGAAAACGCAGTATATCTGTTTCTGATTCAGCGGGGCTTCGCCGTTTATGTGGGAAAGGACGGCGATAAGGAAATAGATTTTATCGCCGAAAAAGAAGGGGCCAAACTTTATGTACAGGCGGTGTGGCGCATCGGCGATGAGGCGGCGTATAAACGGGAGTTCGGGAACCTTGAGGGTATCCAGGATAATTTTCCCAAGTATGTGCTAAGTATGGAGGATGATATGAGCGCGGTAACGCCCATGGGGATTATTTGTATGAACCTGAAAGATTTCTTGATGATGGAGATTTAGTGTGCATAATTATGAATCACCGGTGTTTTTCACCGGCCCCACCCTCAAAGAACAACCGATAAAGGGGCGGTAAATTCCGTAAGAAGATTTCTTGAAAACGCAGGGGTACATTATGATGGAATATAAAGGATACTTGGGAACCGTCGAGTATGACGCGGATGCAAAGTTGTTTCATGGGGATATTGTTAATACACGGGATGTCATCACCTTTGTGGAAAAAGCCATTACCGATGAACTTGCAATGATACATTGAGCCCTCAACTAATGGCGCAGTTTGGTACAAGCCGTAACACCCCTTCCTTCCACTGCCGCCCCCGGTCAAATTCGTTGAGGAACATCCCGAAACTTGCGCAGCCCGGCGAAAGGACCGCCGTGTCCCCCGGTTCCGCCGTGTCCAGCACGGCCCTGACTGCGGCGTCCACATTGTCAAACGGCCCCTGAAACGCAATCCCCGCACCGGCGAAAAGGGCTTTGAGTTTGTCGCTGCCGGTTCCCGCCAAAAGGATGATCCCCTTGGCCCTGGGCGCGGCTTTTACCAGCGGGCTGTAGTCCAGGTTTTTGTCGCTGCCCCCGGTGATCAGCACCAGGGGGGTATCGCTGAATGCTTCCACTGCGGCGGCGGCGGCTTCGGGGATGGTGGCGGCGGTGTCGTTGTAGAAGCGGACCCCCCCGGCTTCGTGGAAAAATTCCAGCCGGTGTTCGATGCCCGGGAAGGAGGCCAGTCCCTGCCGTACTGTTTCCGCATCCAGCCCCAGGTCGAGGAGCGCCAGGGCTGCGGCGAGTAAGTTTTTTTTCTGATGCCAGCCGGGGACCAAAAGTTTTGCCGGGACCGCCTCGAAGGTTTCACCGGAGAGCCGCACCAGGCCGGGGCCGCCGGGACCGGTAAGCCAGCCCCCGGAAACCCCATCGCTTAAGGGTGATTCGGCGTAGACCAGGGGCCGACCCCGGCTTTCACTCAGGAAGCTGCGGCCCCAGCTGTCATCGGCGGCGATGGTGGCGTCATGTTCGTCCTGGCCCTGGTAGATGATCCGCTTGTCCGCCACATAGGCTTCCATTGTACCGTACCAGTTCAGATGATCCGGCAGGATCGCGGTCAGGACCGCCGCGCGGGGTTTGAAACCCCTGCCTTTCAGATCGCCGAGCTGCCAGCTGGAAAGTTCCAGTACCACATCGTCATCGGCTTTCAGTTCATCAAGAAAGGTGAGGGGGGATACGGTGATGTTGCCGCCCAGCCATGCTTTGCCAAGCAAAGCCGCTTTGCCCGGCAACCCGGCTTTCCGCGCCGCAATCCGTTCCCCCCGCGCCTCTTGTAATACCCAGTGCAGGGCCGATGAGACGCTGGATTTGCCCTTGGAGCCTGAAACAGCGGTGAGCCGGGCCGGGGAATCGGTTAAAAAGATTGAAATGTCCGTTTCGATGCGGCGGGCAGCCTGTAAATAGGGGGAGTCGGGGCGGACGCCGGGGTTTTTGATCACCATGTCGGCATGTTCAAAATCCGCCATCTCGTGGCGGCTCAGTACGTAACGGATGGGAGCACCCCCGATGCCTTCAAGCTTTTCGATTGAGGGGGCCAGGGTCTTTTCATCCCGCAGATCCGTGACCGTGACTTCCGCCCCGTGACGGGCCAGGTACCGGGCGGATTCAAGGCCGCCGCCGTGAAGCCCCAGGCCCATCACCAAGGCCTTCATTCCCGCATAGTTCATAGGGTATACTATCATGCAATGATTCAAAATGAAATAACGGCGCCGGTTTCGGTGTTGGACGATGAGGGCTGGCCCATGAATTTCGGCTGGGCCCGCGCTCCCTGGTTTTTTTACGATCCCGCCCAGCTTTGGGCGCCCCGGAGAAAAATCTCCGAATCCGACCGATATATCATTTTTTCCCCCACCCATTTGCTTATCCTTGAAATTCTTGATGACGGCTGTCTGGGGTATACGGGCATTTCGGTGATTTCCCTGAGGGACAAAAAGCGGACCACCCATGTTTACCAGCGGCCTTTTCCCCTTGGCATTTTTGATATGCCGCCGGGGAGTGAAACCGGATCGGTCCGGGTGAAGCGGGGGAAATCCCGCCTTGATTTTGTCGCTATGGAAGGGGGGGTGCGGATCATCAAAGCTGATTTTCCTAAATTTGGCCGCCACCGGAGCCTGCGGGGGGAGCTGGTTTTATCCTGCCCGGCGGGGGCGGAATCCCTGGTGACCAATACCCCCTGGCGGCGGGAAAAAAACGCCTTCCGTTATTCCCGGCGATCCCCCTGGTATACCGCCGAAGGGGTGGTACAGTTCGGATCTTCGGAGCTTGTGTTTACCAGCGGCAATGCCTGGGGAATTTTTGACTGGAACCGGGGTGTGCGCCCCCGCGGTGATGTCCATTATTGGTCGGCGGCCTGCGGCCGGAGCGAAGGCCGGCAGCTTGGTTTTAGCGTGGGGTACGGGTCCGCCGATTCCGCACAGGGAACGGAGAACGCTTTTTTTGTTGACGGGAAACTCCACAAACTGGATCAGGTTACCTTTCATATCAACCCCGCCAACTGGCTTCTGCCCTGGCATTTTACCAGCAACGACAACCGGCTTGAAATGACCTTTACCCCCCATCAGGAACGGGTGGAGCGGAACCGGATGCTTCTTTATTCCCTCTCCCGCCATCAGGTGTGCGGCTTTTTTTCCGGCAAGGTGATTCTGGATGACGGTTTCCTTATGGAATTTCAGAACATCACCGGATTTGCGGAACGCCGTAAAACACGGTTTTAACCATAAACGACACAAACAGCACGAACCAAATGAACTTTTTGTGTTTTTCGTGAGGTTCGTGGTTATTTAATCTCTATTTCCGCCAGGGCCTTTTCAGTTTCCCCAATTTCATCATAGGGAATGGTTTTTTCCGCATAGATGATCGAATTTTCGTGGCCCTTCCCCAAAAGCAGTACCAAATCTTTTGGCCTTGCCAGGGACAGGGCCTTCCTGATTGCGGCCGGCCGGTCAGGGATGAGGAAAAGATTTTCTCCGCGCTTCCATGATACGCTTTCGCAACCCTGGGCTGCGAAGCAGCCCTTTGCGATTTCTTCAAGGATGTCCATGGGCTTTTCACCGCGGGGGTCCTCATCGGTAAGGATGATGATGTCCGAATAATCCGCCGCTATACGGCCCTGTTGGGGCCGCTTTTGGGTGTCCCGTTCCCCCGCAGAACCGAAGAGGCTGATAATCCGCGCGCCGGATTTGTTAAGCCGTTCCCGCAAGGGGGGGAAGATGGTTTCAAAGGACGATGGCGTGTGGGCATAGTCCACTACCACCTCAATACCGAGCTTGTTCGCAATGGCGGTCATGCGGCCCCGCACCGGGCGGAGCGCCGGGACCTGAGCGGCGATTTCCCTGATTGGCAGGCCCAGCAAGCCCGACACCGCCAGCAGCGCCGCAAGAACATTCCCCGCGTTAAAGGCGCCGGGAAGCTGATCCCGGATATCAATTGTTTCGCCGGTCTCCCGGAGCAGAACTTTGTAGCAATTTCCCTTGGAGCTGCTTTCGATTGATATGACGCCGATATCCGCATCCCTTCCCCGGATGCTGAAGGTTTGGGTCTTTTTATTTGTGGCGGCGGCGAAAAAAGCGGCGCTGGGATCGTCGGCGTTGATCACTGCGATTCGGCAAGCCGAATCGTCCCGATCCAGCGCCCGGAAGAGATTCGCCTTGTCATCCCGGTACTGTTCCCAAGTGCCGTGGAATTCCAGGTGTTCGTGGGTCACGTTGGTCATTACCGCCGCATCGAAATCCACATCCCCCAGGCGGTTGGTCCGCGGCGAGAGGCCGTGGGAACTGGCCTCCACCACGGCGTATTCGGCGCCCTTTTCCGCCATTTCAAAAAGAAGTTTCTGGACCGCCGTTGCCTCCGGGGTGGTTTGGTGTTCAATGTTCTCCAGCGCATCATCCCCCAGGCTGTGCTGCACCGTGGAAAAGAACCCCGCCTTTTTCCCCATAAGCCGCAGGAGCTGCCAGATAAGGTAGACCGTGGTGCTCTTGCCTTCGGTGCCGGTGACCCCGATCACGGTCATGCGCCGGGAAGGGCAGCCATAGAAAGCCGCCGCCACCGGAGACATGGCAAACCGGGAATCCTTAACCCGCAGGTAGATCACGCCATCCCTATGATCCCTTAATTCATTTTCATAGATAATAACCGAAGCGCCCCGTCCGATTGCGTCATCGATATATTTGTGTCCGTCGGTGTGAATTCCGGGCAGTGCAAAATAGAGGTTTCCCGGCTGTACCTTCCGGGAATCGTATTCAAGGCCGGTTACGCGGGGACCTCCAGGGGGAATAGCAGGTCCGGTATATCCGGCCTTTTTTGCTATTTCATGAGTGAAAAATGCGTATAGGTCCTGGGTCCGGAAAGCCATAACTAACTATAAACCGCAATAGTATGAGAATTCAATAAGGATTTTTTCTGCGCTATTGAGAATTTTCGCTTGCCCATGGTAGATTGAACCATGAGTTTGTTCTGCCTCCTCTGGACCCCCCTTTTTTATCTGTTTAAACGCTCCGTTTCATCCGCCTCCGGGGCAGGGTCGGGGGGGGTGTGGGCGCTTTTATTGGGGAGTATCGTGGCTCTGACTCAGTTTTTTCTTGGGTCCTTTGTCAACGCCGGAGGCTTTGGGCTTTCCCGCTGGGTAAGCGGTTGTATTGATATCGTGACCCTTCCGGCCGTGCTGCCCCTGTTGGTTTATCTGCTTTTAATTGGCCTACGGCTCATTACGGGCACGCCGGACTTTACCAACTTTGCACTGCTCTGGCTCATACCCGGCGGGGCCCTCCGGGCGGTAAGTTGGAGCGCCCAGAGCGATCCCATCCTCCTGGTTCTGGTTCCCCTTTTGTGGACCGCCATCGTGGTGGGCCTTCCCTTCTTTGTCGGCCCTATTCTGGACAGCCCCCCGTTGTGGCTTTTGATCCCCTCCGCCCTTGGCGCCCTGGTTCTGCCCCTTTTGGCGGCCACGGTCTACTGGGCTTTTTTTTCCCAACGTACCATCCTGGGTTTCCTGCTGCTCTTTGTGATAATTATCCCCCTGGTGGTTTCGATGGTTCATGGCATGATGAAGGAATAGAAGCCTCAAGAAAAATTTAACCGGAGATAACAAAAAAGCCGCCCGATTAGAGGACGGCCTTTCTTACTTCTAAGCACTGGAGTTTGCGAAGCAAACTCCCAAGACAAAAAACCGCAGGTTTTTTGTCAAGCTTGCCCCGCGGAGCCCAGCACGCTCCGGTTCTTCTCGGCGTACATTTCTTTGAGGGCGTCACGGGCGGGGCCCAGGTACTTGCGGGGGTCGAACTCGTCCGGTTTTTCCGCGAAGACCTTGCGGATCAGGGCGGTCATGGCGAGGCGGCCGTCGGAATCGATGTTGATCTTGCAGACCGCGCTCTTGGCGGCCCGGCGGAGCTGCTCTTCGGGGATGCCCACGGAGTCGCTGAGTTTTCCGCCGTATTTTTCGATCATCTGCACGTACTTGACGGGCACCGATGAGGAACCGTGGAGTACGATGGGGAAACCGGGGATCTTCTTTTCAATCTGTTCAAGGATGTCGAAGCGCAGGGGAGGGGGGATCAGGACGCCGTCGGGGCCCTTGGTACACTGTTCGGGTTTGAATTTTGTCCGGCCATGACTGGTGCCGATGGAAATTGCCAGGGAATCGACCCCGGTGCCGGCGAGGAACTTTTCCACTTCCTCAGGCTGGGTGTAGTTGCTGTGCTCGGCGACAACATCGTCCTCAACTCCGGCGAGAACCCCAAGTTCACCTTCTACCGTCACATAATCCTTGCGGGAATGGGCATATTCGCAGACCTTTTTGGTCAGGGCGATATTATCCTCAAAGGAAAGGTGGGAACCGTCGATCATCACCGAGGAAAACCCGGTTTCGATACAGTCAACGCAAAGCTCGTAGCTGTCCCCGTGGTCCAGGTGAAGCACGATGGGGATATCATAGCCCAGTTCGTGGGCGTATTCCACCGCGCCCCTGGCCATGTTTTTCAATAAATTTTGATTGGCATATTTCCGCGCCCCCGCAGAAACCTGGAGAATTACCGGAGATTTGGTCTCCACACAGGCCTGAATAATGGCCTGCAGCTGCTCCATGTTGTTAAAATTGTAGGCCGGGATGGCATAGCCGCCGCTTACCGCTTTTTTAAACAGTTCCCTGGTATTCACCAGGCCGAGTTCTTTATAACTGGTCATTCGCATACTCCTATTGCTCTTTAATCGGAAGCGAAACAACGTTTCGCATACTCCTATTGCTCTTTAATCGGAAGCGAAACAACGTTTCGCATACTCCTATTGCTCTTTAATCGGAAGCGAAACAACGTTTCGCATACTCCTTTGCTCTTTAAAATAGATTGATTAAATACTATTGCCTTGCGGGGATATCTGTCTATAGGGCGCGTCATCTGTATAAAGGTTCTATGCGTATTCGTTCTTGAATCCCATGTTTTTCTGGATAAGGGTTACAACTTCCCTTGCGGTTTTTTTTGCGTCCGCCTGGGGGATTGCCGCGTCCTGGTTAAAGCTTTTCTCGAAAAACAGGGCCATGGTGGCGTATATATCCGGGTTATTGAAGAATACAAAGGAGATATTGAACCCCCGGGGTTTGGTGACCGTGAAGGATGACAGGGATTCGATGGGCTGTTTGGCGATCAGGGTCTTGATCTGGTTCCGGGAGGTAAATATTTCAAGCTCCTTGAACCGGAGGGGGATTTGCTCATCCCCGCTGCGCAGATAGGGCTCAATGCCCTTATGGGGATAGGAGGCGGGCTCCACCAGGATATGCATTTTTTTGCCCTGGGACTGGAAGGTCAGCCCGTCCCCCTCAGGATATATGGCCTTTACCCCGGAATAGGAAATTATTTCGTATCTGGTATAACCGGTATGATCATTGACAAAGGATGAAACAAGATAGGCCTGACCCTTGGGTAACTTGTTCTGATTAAAGGCATCGAATAAATCCAGTGCTTTTATTGCCATTATTTTCCTCCGGTTTTGTTTCTTTTTCTATTATATGCAATTTTTAGAAATCGGCAACCGGTTTCGGGACCGGGTCAGGATTTTCGTTTTTTTGCCTCATATTCATACCGCTGCTCTCTTTCCGCTTCCCCGTTGTTCCGGGCGATTACCGCCATCCACTGCCATGGCCGGGGGTCTTTCGTGTTCCGGGAAGCGGCTTCCCGCAGGCAATCAAAGGCTCTTTCCAGTTTTTTCCCCCGGTAGTGGAGGAGCCCCAGGGCCAGGGGTATCTCCGCCTGAGCGGTGAAGAGGGGCATGGCCTTTTCCAGCACCGCCGCGGCATAAACGGCGGCCCCCGCCCGTTCCAGGCAGCCTGAATATTCCAGCAGCAATTCGATGTCCCGGGGCTTTTCCTTGAGCAGGGATTTGAGGAACACCGCCGCTTCCCGGTAGCGGGCGGTCTTGCGGTAGCCGTAGGCCAATACCCGGCGGAGGCTGGGGTTGGATGGCTCCCAGGTCAGCAGGGTTTCCAGTTCCTTTACCGCCTCCTCATACTCAAAGGTGTGGATAAGATAGAGCGCCCGATCCCGGCGGAGCGAAAAGTTATCCGGCCAGCGCTGTACATAGCGGTCGTAGGCGGCCCGGAGTTCGGCTGCCGATTGCTCTGTTTCACTGAGGGCTTCCAGGCCGGCGATTTCTCCCAGCCAGGCCCGTTCGTGGTCTTCCTGTACCTGGCGGGTCTTGCGGAACCAGCCTAAAGCTTCCGGAATAAGCCCCACTTTGAGGTACCGTTCCCCCAGCGCGTACATCAGCTCCGGTTCCGGTCCCAGGGTACGGACCGCGTCCTGCAAGAGACTGAGAAGTTTCTGATCCTCTGTCCCGGTGTTGATCCTGTAGAGGATGGTAAAGCGTTTGATTACATTTTTGTCGCCCCCCAGAACAGAGAGTCTGCCAAGGGTTTTATTCAGGACCTTCCAGTTTTCACTTTCCCAGGCCACCAGGAGCCGTTCATACTGAATCTGGATTTCATCACCCCGCATTTTTATCGCCAGATCAAGGTGATTCAGTGCGGATTGATAATCCTTGAGGTTCCGCAGGGCTTCGGCGTACATGGTGTGGACCATGGCATCATTCTGATGCCAGGCATCATGATGCCCTTGACCATCACCGCTGCGGGCCTTGATCCAGTCACGGCAGGCGTCGACGGCCCGCCGCCATTCCCCGGTTTCCAGAAAGGATCGGATCATGAAGAAATCCACCGTATCCCTGTTCCAGGGGAGATTGGGGAGACCCGGATCCACAGAACGGATCTGTTCGATTTCCTGTAAGGCTTCGGCGGTATTCCCCAGGGCCATGAGGATCGATGCCCGGTACCAGCGGATGCGGATATCCTGGGGGGCATAACTTAAGGCCTGGGTATAATGTTCCAGGGCCTCTCCCAATCGCCCCAGTTTCCGGCAGGCCCGGCCCAACTCAAGGGCGATCAGGGTGATGTCCCGGGAACCGGGGTCGTTGTCCATGACAAACCGGAGCATCTGACTGCCCAACTCGTAATTTTCTGTCCGGCAAAGCCTGATTCCCCGTATAAAAAGGGCATTGATATAGGCGTGGTAGATCCGCTGCTGCTCTGTTTGGGGAAGTTCCTGTTCCGCCGCGATTTCCACCGCCTGCTGGAGCATATCCGCCGCTTGGGCGGAATGGCGGGATTTAAGAGCGGCTATACCCAGCATGGCCATGACCGGTACGTTGTTTGGAGAAAGATCCAGGGCTTTTTTGAGCAGGGGGACCGCCTTACCCGGCATCCCCAGGGCCAGATAGGTACGGCCCGTAAAGAAATAGCCCTGTGCGGAACGGGGTTTCAGCCTGATGTAGTCGTTAAAGGCCGCCAGCGCCCGTGAATAATCCTTGAGGGCATGCAGGGAACGGCCCAGAAAAAGGTAAGCCTCCGGCGGGGCATCGGGACCGGACAGGAGTTCCGTGAGGATATGGGCGGCTTCCCGGTAATCCCGTCTGCCCCCTGCCCGGATGGCATCTTCCAGGAGCCCGGTTTTACCGGAGCCGGTCTTATTGGGACCGGCTCCGGTCCCGCCGCTTTCCCTGCGTTTGCCCACTTTTTCCTATTTTGAGCGGGACAGGGTGACTGCGGCAGTCGTGACAATATCATCCACCGAAGCGCCCCGTGAAAGATCGCTGATCGGTTTTGCGAAGCCCTGGAGGAAGGGGCCGAAGGCTTCTGCTTTGCCCAGGCGCTGGACCAGCTTGTACCCGATATTGCCCGCCCCAAGATCGGGGAATACCAGGGTGTTGACCTTGCCCTTGACGGGGCTGTTGGGGGCCTTTTTATCGGTCACCGAAGGCACCAGGGCGGCATCGGCCTGAAGTTCGCCGTCCACCAAAAGACCGGGGGCCTTGGCCTTTACCAGGGGCAGGGCTTCCTGCACCTTCTTGACATCGGGGTGATCACCCCCTGAACCCTTGGTGGAGAATGAGAGGATGGCCACCGCGGGCTCCGCGCCGAGGAATTCCCGGCAGGACTGGGCGGCGCTGATTGCGATTTCCGCAAGCTGTTCCGCCGTGGGGTCCGGAACCACCGCACAGTCGGAGAAGATAAGTGCCCCGTCCTTGCCCCAGGAGCGGTCTGTGGTCTGCACCACAAAGCAGGAAGATGCGGTCTTTGAGCCGGGAATCGTCCCGATAATGGCAAGCCCCGCCCGCAGTACATCCGCGGTGGTACTTTCCGCCCCGGCCACCATGGCATCCGCATCCCCCAAGCGGACCATCATGGCCCCCCAGCGCAGAGGGGCAACAATATCGATCCTGGCCTGTTCCTCGGTCATGCCCTTGTGCTTCCGCAGCTCATAAAATTCATGGGCGTATTTTTCCAGGGAAGCGGCAAAAGCGGGGTTGACCACCTCAATACCTTTCAGGGAGATCCCCTCATCGGCGGCGGCCTTTTGGATATCCCCCTCTTTCCCCACCAGAACCACCAGAGAGGCAAGCCCCTCGTCCACGATGATCCGGGCCGCCTTAATGGTCCGTTTCTCGGTCCCCTCGGGAAGAACCAGCTTCTTCTGTAGCGATTTGGCCTTGGCCCGCATGTCCTTTACAAAATCCATATGTAACTCCTTTCTTGTGCGGCGGCTGCCGCGCCATATAATCGAAGCGGAACGAAGTTCCGCATTACTCCTTTAGATGAGGTTGTTGATAATTGGTATAGCAGTTTGAGCATACCCTGTTCAGGGGTCAGAGGCAATAACCCCTTTACACACCCGCCTATCTCCTATAAGCTGGATCATTATGATATTCCCCCTACAAGAACTGATCGAATACGATAAGAACATGTATGAAATTACCTCCGCCGCCTCCCGCCGGTCCTATCAGCTTTCCATGCTGAAGGACCCCGAAATTGAGGATAATGACGGCAAGGTGGTCTCCCTGGCTGCCCGGCAGGTGTTTACCGAAGAAATCGAATTCCGTCTGGACGTCCAATAAGCTTTCGCTGTATGCCGATTCCATTCCGGAAGTTAAATGGGTGACTAAAGCGAATGGAGCATTGCTTCCCGCAAGATGGCGTTCATCCGGGTTTGATAGCCCTTTCCGGCCTTTTTAAGCCATGCCACCACATCCGCATCCAGCTTGCAGTTAACCGGAACCTTGACCGGTCGGTACAAATCCCGGTCTTTCCAGAGATGAAAGCCTGAAAAATCCGTTATTTCAGGCATATCCGAAAAATCAATATCTTCATCCTTAATATTGTCTACCCGTTCCCAATCTTCCTTAGTGGGTTTGGGAACGGTTTCCAAAGTATAAGTTACCATAGCCATAATAATCCTCCTTTTCCTGTTTACTGGTGTATCTGGCCGATATAATCCTGGTTGTATCCTGGTCTATTTCTGTTGCGACTACATACAGAATACGGCCGCCCGCATTACCGATGAGGATATGCCTGGTATCATACCGGTCCAAAAGCATTTCATCATCAAAAACAAGGACCGCCTGTTCAAAGCTAACCCCGTGCTTTTTAATATTGGCCTTGTTTTTCCGCTTATCCCAGGTGAATTTCATCTTTTCCCCCTGGAACTATAAAGAAAGTGTAGATGAAAATATCTACATTGCCAAGTGTAGACTTTTCCCGAATTTGATACGAATTCACCGTAAATTTTATTGCTGTTTTCATAATATATATAGGGCATCAGGATGGAAGGCGCTTTAATTGTCAGGGGAATTTTTCAAATTTACCCCCTTGACCTTTTATTTTTCCTGCTTCATACTCTAGAGACTTTCCTGGGGATCTTGGTATAACCGGGGATATTCTTTTTATAAGGAGACGCCGAAGTGCCCTGCGGAAGAAAACGCAAACTGCGAAAGATTGCGACCCATAAACGTAAGAAGAAGCTGCGAAGAAATCGACATAAGAATAAGTGATATCAATCGGGACGCCGATGGGGTTTAAAGAACTCCAAAAAGTGTCTTTATCAAGAGCCGCTTTTGAAGGCAGCGCCTGTTATGATCATAAAAGGTGAGCCTTTCAAAGGCGGCTTATTCTTTTTCCGGCGAACATTAAGGCCGGGCGTTTAAAAATGGTTATTTTTGAATGTCCGGGATATATTGTTATACAACGATGCAAGAAGTCGAATCCCTGTTATCCCATATCTATGGTCCCGAAGATGTAAAAGCCCTGAAGTTGCCGGAATTGGATCGTCTTGCCGCAGAGATCCGGCGTACCATCGTGTCCACCGTGAGCCGGAACGGGGGGCATCTGGCCTCAAATCTGGGGGTGGTGGAGCTTACCATCGCCCTGCACCGGGTATTTAACTCCCCAAAAGATAAAATTGTCTGGGATGTGGGGCACCAGTGCTATGCCCATAAGCTTTTGACCGGCCGCTTTGACGGGTTTTCCGGGCTCCGGAGGATGGGGGGGCTTGCGGGCTTCCCCAAGGGCGCCGAAAGTCCCCACGATGCCTTTAATACGGGCCACGCTTCCACCTCGATTTCCGCAGCCCTGGGTCTCCTTGCGGGGGACCGGATAC
>BOAV01000034.1 GCA_026002045.1 Spirochaetia bacterium
TATTTTTTATCATAAAATTCCCTCTTCCCCAGCTTTATACCACCCTTGGGTACGCCGCCTGGGTGCAGGAACATATTAAAGACGCGGTGGAATTCTACGAAAAAGCCCTGGAAATGGACGAAAATAACACCACCGCCATGAACTGCCTGGGATATATCCTGGCGGATACGGGCATGGATTTTTTCCGGGGACTCAGGCTTTGCCGGAAGGCGGTTGACCTTAAGCCCCAAAATCCCGCCTATATTGATTCCCTGGGCTGGGCCTACTTTAAAAGCGGCGATGTGACCGAAGCCCGTACCTGGCTCCGCCGGGCGCTGGATATGGCCCCCAATGAAAAGGAAATCCGGGAGCATGTCAAGGCCGCAAATGGGGAAGCCGCTTCATGAAGCAAAAAATGGTCCATATCCGCTGTCCCCTGCTGTTTCTGTGGCTTGCCTTTTCGGCGCTCTTGAGCGTGGAAGCCCAGCAGGTTGCGGCGGATATGGACGCCCTCTATGCCGGGGAAGCCTTCCGCATCGGGGTTCAGGCCTATAACCGGTATGCCTTTAACGAAGCGATTGTTTCTTTTGAGCGGGCCCTTTCCTTTAAGCCGGGGGAAGCTTTGATCATGGATTGGCTTGGGCGCTCCTATTACCGTTCCGGTTTGGAGGAGACCGCCCTGCGCCAGTGGCGGGCCGCCGCTGAGGCTTACGGCTGGAACACCGGGGAGGGGCTGCTTCTGGGGACCCGGATCGAGACCGTGGGAAACCGCCGGGGGCTTCTTCCCGTAAGCGACGATGATGTCCGCTATGCGGAGTCCGGCCGTTATCCGGGAAAATCCGATGACAATATTTACTACCGGCAGCCCACTTCGGTGCTTCCCCTGGAGGACGGCTCGGCGTGGGTGGTGGCCTACGGGAGCAATGAAATCGTCAGGATCGATGTGAACGGTCTGGTTCGGGAGCGCCGCCGGGGGCCCCTGAACGGTTTTGACCGGCCCTACGATCTGGTAAAAGGTCCCAATGGCCGGCTCTACCTTTCCGAGTACCGGGGGGGCAGGATCAGCGTCCTCAACAGCAACGGGGAATGGCTGTCATATATCGGTTCAAAAGGGCTGGGTGACGGAAACCTCCTTGGCCCCCAAAATATGGATGTGGACCGGGATGGCTACCTCTACGTGGTGGATTACGGAAACGGCCGGGTCTGTAAATTCGATCCCGAGGGGAATTTTATCCTTTCATTCGGAAAAAAGCCCGCTTTCCGCTATGGGGCGCCGGACTTTGCGGGCTTCCTGTCCCCCACGGGGATCGCCGCCCGGGAGGACCGGGTATTCGTGGCCGATGCGGCGGCAAAGCAGATCTTTATTTTTGATTCCAACGGAACCTATCAGGGCATCCTGGCCGCCGAGGGCCTCAAGGGGCCGGAAAGCCTCCGCTTCCTTGAGGACGGCAAACTCCTCGCGGCGGACACCAACCGGATTCTTCTTATAGATACCGCCTCTGCCATAGTCAGGGAACTGGGAGTTCTGGGCAGTCCCCGGGTCCGCATCGTGGGCGCCGGGATGGACCGGAACGGCAATGTGCTGGCCGCCAACTTTGACGCCGGGGAAGTTTCGATCCTGACCCGCTTTGATGACATGGCCTCTGGGTTCTTTGTGCAGGTTGAACGGGTTTCCGTAGAACGGTTCCCCCAGGTAACCGTGGAACTCCAGGTACAGGACCGGCAGCGCCGCCCCGTGGTCGGCCTTGACGAGCGGAATTTCCTGGTGAGCGAGGGGGGCCGGGCCGCGGCGGAACAGAATTTTCTCTCCGCCGGTTACCGGTCAGAGGCCTCGGATGTATCAATATTGATGGAACGATCCCCTGATACGCGGTTACTGGGGGATGATCTTGCTGCGGCGGTTCGGGACATTAACGGGGCATTGGGCGGGACCGGTGGTTCCGGCCGGATTGTTTCCCTCATATCCGCAGGAGTCCAGCCCAAGCGGGAGCGCATCGATACTTCGAGTATAAGCTCTATCAATACGGCGGCACGGGGCAGCGCCGGTGACTACGATCCCCGGTGGCGCTTCGACCAGGGACTGAGGCTTGCCGCCTCGGATCTCCTCTCCGGTGCAAAGAAGCGGGCCGTGGTCTTTGTCACATCCGGCAGCCTTGAGGAAAAAGCCTTTGAGCAGTACGGCCTTTCGGAACTTGCTGCCTACATGGCGAATAACAATATCGTTTTTCATGCAGTCGTAGTGGGCGGTCGGCCCGCAGCGGAGGAGATCCGTTACCTTTGCCGGGAAACCGGCGGGGAGGTCCTGCCCCTCTACCGGCCCGAGGGCATCCGGGAGGTCATACAAAGTCTTGCATCCTATCCCAGCGGGGCCTATACCCTCAGTTACCGTTCACAGCTTCCCACCGATTTCGGCAGGGCCTATCTTCCCGTGGAAGTTGAAGTGTACCTTATGGAACGATCCGGCCGGGACGGAACCGGGTATTTCCCGCCTTTGGAGTAGCCTTGCCTAATAATTGAAGGGTAATTTTAATAACTGGACAGAAAAGTGAAAAAATAGAGCGCTTTTTTTCCATCAAATCTTGTTATGATATTTCAGGATGAGATGGAGGCTAAAAATTGGTTAAGCAGGCGAGAGCAGCTTCCGTAATATCCCCGGCGCACAGGTCCCGGTGGCAGCAGATCAAGATAAATTTTCTGAAAGACCGGTGGCTTTACTTCATGCTTATTCCGGGGATCCTATTTTTTACGATTTATAAATACGGACCCATGTTTGGGCTTACCCTGGCGTTCAAAAATTACCGTCCCTTTTTGGGGTTCTGGGGCAGCCAATGGGTGGGGCTTGAACATTTCAAACGTTTCTTCAGCGATAGTACCTTTGTGCAGCTTTTTACCAATACCCTTTCCCTGTCCCTGCTGAATCTGCTTTTCAACTTTCCCATACCGATTATTTTTGCCCTCCTCTTAAACGAGGTCCGTAACCGGTACTTTAAAAAGTTTGTGCAGACCGTCACCTATCTGCCCCATTTCCTTTCCTGGGTGGTGGTGGCGGGCCTTTCCTATGTCATGTTTACCACCGCCGGCGGCATCGTAAACGAAATTATCAAGGCCATGGGATTTCCGGTGGTGAATTTTCTGTCCAGCGAAAAAACCTTCCGCCCCCTGATCGTGGGACAGTCCATGTGGAAGGAGACCGGCTGGGGCACGATTGTGTACCTGGCGGCTTTAAGCGGGGTTGACATGGAGCAGTACGAGGCGGCCCACATAGACGGCGCCAACCGGATGCAGCAGCTTTGGCATATTACCCTGCCTTCAATAAAACCGGTGATCATCACCATGTTTATCCTCAGGCTGGGGAGTATCATAGATTCCAGTTTTGATCAGATTTACAACATGCTTAATGAAATGAACCGCACCGTGGGGGAAGTTTTTGACACCTATGTGTATAAGACCGGCATTATGAACGGCCAGCTCAGTTATGCCACTGCGGTGGGGCTTTTTAAATCGACGGTGGGATTTCTGCTGGTGGTAAGCGGCGATTTGATTGCCAAAAAAGCCGGGGAAGAGGGAATTTTATGATAAAAAATAAATCCTTTAGCTCCGTGCTGGTCGATGTCATTATTTACGTGGTACTGACTCTGTTTGCCCTGATTACCCTGATCCCCTTTTACAGCATTCTGGTAGGTTCCCTGGCGTCGGCCCGGGAAAACGCCCTGCATCCCCTGCTACTCTGGCCCCGGGAACCGACACTGGATTCGTACCGGTATATTCTTTCCACCGCCACCATGCCACGGGCTCTTTTAACAACCATTTATATTACGATAGTCGGAACCGCCGTCAATATCGCCATGTCCGTTCTGATGGCCTGGCCTCTGGCCCATAAACGCATCATGGGCAGGCATGCTTTGATGTTTTTCGTCACCTTTACCCTGCTCTTTAACGGCGGGATGATCCCCAATTATTTTATCGTCCGGGGTACGGGGCTTATGAATTCCTGGGCCGCCCTCATCATTCCTTCTGCCATAAACGCCTTTAATCTTATTCTGATGAAAAACTTTTTCCAGGAAATTCCCGCAAGCCTTGAAGAATCGGCCAAGCTTGACGGGGCCAATGACCTCGGTATTTTGATCCGCATCGTTATCCCCCTGTCGATGCCTTCCATAGCAACCTTCACCCTGTTCTATGCGGTGGCCCACTGGAACAGTTTTATGAATGTTCTGCTCTATATTAACGATTCTACCAAATGGACCATTCAGGTTCTGCTGCGGCAGATTGTTATTTTATCCCAAGGCGGGGTGGGGGATTCTTCCACCCTGGGGGATTCCTTTGTTATCCCGCCCCAGGGGGTAAAAATGGCGGCCATCATGTTTTCTACCTTTCCCATACTCTGTGTTTATCCTTTCCTGCAAAAATACTTTATTAAAGGTGTTATGGCGGGGTCCATAAAGGGTTAAATTTTTTAGGAGGAGATTAAAATGATCAAAAGAACGAAGTGCGCTCTGATTGCGCTGTTGGTTCTGGCGGCGCTCCCGGCGCTTTCCTACGCCGGCGGGCAAAAACAGGAAAGCGCAGCTCCGGGCGGTTTTAAGTTCACCATGATGGCGAACTTTAACCAGCCGGAACCGCCCAGGGAATCCAGCGATTTGATGCAGTTTATCAGGAATACCCTTAAGGCGGATATCCAGTTTAACTGGACCCCCACTGCCGCCTATAACGACAAGCTGGGTGTTCAGCTTGCCACCCTGGATTTGGCCGATGTAACCGTTGCCCGGGGCAATACCCGGGATGCCAGTGTGGTAAGCGCCATCCGGGACGGGGCTTTTTGGCCGCTGGACAAGTACCTTAACAATCCCAAGTATCCGGGGCTTGCCAAATTAAGTGCGGAACGGCTTGCCCATATCCGGCTGGACGGTCATGTGTGGGGGCTGCCCATCGAACGGGATCTGTCCCAGGCGGGGGTGCTGTACCGCAAGGACTGGCTGGACAAGCTGGGGATTCCTGAGCCCAAGAACATGAACGATGTATGGGAGATAATGAAGGCCTTTACGGAACGGGACCCCGACGGCAACGGCAAGGCCGATACCACGGGCCTTTCCATGAAGGGCCGGAACCTGAGCGATAAACTTTCAGATGTGGCCGTTTATTACGGCGGGCGTCAGGAATGGTATTATGATGAAGCTTCCCGGACCGTTAAGCACGAAACCGAGGACCCCGCATATCAGAAATCCCTGGACTTTCACCGCGATGCCTATGCCAAAGGATACTTTGTCAGCAACGTGGTGGAATTGAACAATGAATACCTCCCCCTGCAGCAGGGCCGGGCAGGGCTGGTTTTCTTCAGCGATATTAATGATGTGGTTGATACCCAGTTGAAGGTGGCCGCCGTATTCCCGGAGGCCCGGATCGGCTTTACCCAGAATCTGGCTGCCCCTGACGGAAAAATAGCCATGCGTTCCCATATCGGTTACAACGGCGCGTTCCTGTTTTCAAAGAGTTCCATCAAGACTGAAGAACGGCTTGAGGAAATTATCAAATTCTTTGACCTCCTGGGTTCCGATGAAAACATCCTTACGATGCGCCGGGGCATTAAGGACAAGCACTACACTATTGTGAACGGCCAGTTGGTCGCCACCGAAGCCCAGATTAAGGCCTTCCGGGAAACCGATTTTCCCGACGCCTCTTTGATTACCCCCTTCGGCGTTACCAAACCCATCCCCGAGAAGATGTCCGATCCCCTGACCCAGGCCACGGCGGATTCGGTGGATAATTACAAGGGTCTGCGGTACATCAGGCTGAGCGATATCTATGTTTCCGATACCGCGGTCAAATTGGGCAATAACCTGACGGATATACTCCGGGACGCGCGGATGAAGTATGTCCTGGGAGAGATCAATCTGGCAGGCTGGAATGCCGAAGTTGCCCGGTGGCGGGCCGCCGGCGGCGACAATGTCAAGGCAGAACTGACCGCGGCGTACCTGGCCAACCCGCAGTGATATTCTGAAACATCCAACGAAGTTTCCCCCGGAGCCTCAGGGCTTTCGGGGGTTTTTTGTTTAAAATTCTGCCACGACAAACGCATGAAAAAAATTATTCACGGATTTTCACTGATTAAGATAGAATTTCCAGGGATTTAAACCACGAACGACACAAACTACACGAAAAAAGCACAAAATTTTGCAAAAATGTTCGTCTATGATAAAAGTCAAGCAGTTTTTTATAGGCAGCCAGCTTTGCCTCATGCTTCTTTGCGTCCCGTGCATAGTGATATTCCCCCTTCTTCAACATTTGGTAGATTTCAGCAAGTACCCGCCTCCTCAGGCCGGTCCGTACCAATCCCGCCTTTTTATATTCGCAAAGCCGTTCATACCACCGCCGCAGTTTCAGGCTGCTATCCAGGACATGATTGAGTGACTGGGTCAGCAGGGTCGCCGCAAGCTTCCGCCCCTGCTTGTTCGTCTCCCTCATACTGGTCGAAGTATTGGAGTTTGACACCTTGGGAGCAGAACGCAAATAGCGGGTGTTATACTTGGAGTTCTTAAACCGGCTCACCTCAATAATATCCGCGATGATCGCTATGGCGGTGAAGACGCTTATCCCTTTCATGCTGGTCAATATCCCGATCTCCCGCATAAAGGGCGCGGCATGAACCAATACCTGTTCCTTAAGCACCTCCACATCCGTTTCATCCCGCTCAGGAACCCGGGTGTCCGCCGTCAGAGTTCCGCAGAACACCGCCAGCCCCGCCTCGGTGAGATCAAAGGTCTCGGTACGTTTGTCCGCAGACCTTTTATCCCGGTAACAACAGGTGAACTTGTTCGCGTGTAAGTCGATCCCGATAAATTGCATAGTCCCTCCGCAAAACGTGATTGTTCGGCGGAACTCCGGTATACTTGACCATACGTCTATTCGGGGTATTGATCCGCTTAAAAACCAATCCCCAGGGCTATGAAGAAATATAGGAATGAAGCAATGAAGGTTGTCCACGAACAGGCAGCATACTATTATCGTGAGGGCATTATAAATGCTGCCGAAATGAAAGAGTTTGATGAGGGCTGTCTTGTCTCAACAGCCGACAACGCCGGGGCCTCTACCGTGAAGCGCTCCCCTGCGGTTCCGCATCCGCACCCCACGGGCATAGCGTCAAATAGAGAAGCCATCGTTTAGCGGAAAGCGAAGAGAGGGCCTCACACGGAGACACAAAGCCACGAAGGGGGGGGGCGGCAGGGGGGATGGGTCCCAAAAATACTTATGAGATGGCCAAGTTGTCACTGACCGCCACTTGAAAAATTGTCTTATGTTGTGATGACTAAATTGTAAAAACGGACTATACTGAGAATAGGGAGATAAGAATATGCAGCTTACCTTGAACATTCCGGATGCCGCTAATTTAACCGTAGCTGATGCTCAAATCATGCTTGCGGTCAAGCTTTTTGAAACTAAAAAACTACCTCTGGGTAAAGCTGCCGAAGTCGCCGGGCTTTCATATCGTACCTTTCATGAGCTTCTCATCAAATATGATGTTCCTATCGTTACCATGACCGAAGATGATGTACGGATGGAAGTGGCGAATGCCCAAAAATACCTATAAAGGCTCGTGTTATCATCTCGGATACGAGTTGCTTAATCGGTTTGACCAATATAGGGCTCCTTGATGTATTACAGCAAGTATACCGGTCTGTTACCATCACTCCACAGGTGGCCGCTGAATATGGGGAATTGTTGCCAAGCTGGATTACCGTCAAGGCGGTAGAGGATACACAGAAAGTAGCCGCCTACAATCAATACATCGACCTTGGGGAATCAAGTTCAATCGCCTTATCTATGGAGATGGAAGGTTCCTTGGTCATTCTGGATGATATTGAAGGGCGGCAGTTCGCAATGAGCCTGGGGCTGGAAATCACCGGTACCTTGGGTGTTCTGATTCAGGCATATAAAAAGGGCTTTATCCCGGATTTTCATTCAGTAATTGTTAAGCTCAGAGCCAATGGGTTTCGTTTGCCGCCAAATGCAGAGGATTTGATATAATGGGATTTAGAAGGGAGAACCTTGTCTATTAAGCTGGCCAATTACAGACAGGGATGAGTGATTTACTGCGCCGCCATTTGGCGTCGCACGTCATCAGCGACTACGAGCAATGCTTGTCCCTTAGCTGCTTAAGCAATTCTACATCATTCATTGCCATTCTGATAGAGCTTCATGGCGATTAGCCGTTTCGCTTCCTGAGCCGCATCGGGTAGTATGTCTTTTACGGCTTGAGGAAGCTCAATGATCAACTGGTATGTATCTGACAAAAATACCTCTTAATTATCAGTATGCCTTCTTTTAGGGCTTCCGGCAATAGAAAAATCGAATTGATCTTTGGCGCAGGTGGAGTCAAGAACGACCGAACTCCTGCTACAACCAGGTCTGCCCTCCCAAAAAGTGGCACATAGATTTTGGTTCAGGGTACGCTTCGGTAGTCTAAAATCACCTTAAATGGTCAAAACTGGGTCATAATGGTTCAATATAAGGCGTAATAAGCTTCGATGGGCGTGATAAGTGATTCTGTAAATTTGTTGGCTCAGCCTTCGTAGGTTCGAATCACTCCCCAATTCTTTACGTAGTAAGGAATTACGTAATTTCTACCGGATGAACCGGTGATATTACTCCAAATCATCTTTAGAAAGAATCTTTAGAGACTTTCAAAGAGAGGAGTTATGCGCCGGTTTTATCTTTTTACAGGCAAGAGTGGGAAGTATTACGCTCAGATTATGGACCCCCAAACGGGGATGGTCGTAGTTACCCGGTCAACCCGGACAGAAAACAGGGACGAAGCGGCAATCATAGCCAGGAAATGGCTCAAAAACGGCCTACCCGTGGCCCGTGTAAAGGCCGCACGGCGGACCGTGAAAGTTGAGGGCGGGCTTAAAAACATCCTGCAATCTATCGAGAAAACTCCCGATCGTAGGCCGGGGGTACAAACTGGGTAAGCGCCATGCCCAGAAAAGCGGAAACCGCATAGCCCGGAACTGGGAGCCGTTTTTCAAAGGCCGCATCTTGAACACTATCACGCGGGAAGATATAAAAAAATTTTCCCTCTGGTTAGGGGAAACCAAAAACGATAAGGGCGAAAAATACTCAGCTAATTATCTCAATGGTATTTTGATTGCCGGGTTTACCGCATTAAAATGGGCAGCCGCTGAAAAGATCATCCCCGTTGACCCCACCGAAGGACTGCTCAGGTTTTCCGGGAGTACCAAAAAACGTGGAGTATTGACCCCGCAGGAAGCGGCAGAACTGTTCGCCATGCCCTGGAAAGATGAGCGGGTCCGCATTACTAATCACCTGAGTGCTACCTGTGGGTTCCGGCTGGGGGAAGTGCTGGCCCTGCGGGAATCTGACCTTGACCCGGTAAAGCCTGTTTTGTATGTCCGCCATTCGTGGAGCATTGACGGCTTGAAAGCGCCAAAAACCAATGAGGAACGGGCTTAGGCATAAACCACACGGCAGGCCCTGGCCGGATGTTCCCGGATTGCATAGAAGGGGGAGTAGGGGGGTGAATTTGGGGAATTTGAGAGGGTCCCAGTAGCTGTAGTCAGATACATCTATGAAGACCCTTGGTTTGGATGTAAAATTCCGGGAATACTTTGCGGCCACTACCCTGCTTGTCTACCTCCATTTTTAGTGGTATTCTAACGTTATAATAGAGGTTATAAATGTCAGATGATACCGGGGAGAAAAAAGAGCTCCTATTTAAAGAAACTTCTGTAAAAAAAATATATTATTTCATGGATTCATCTAAAAATATAAATCAATTATCAAAAGAGGAATACAAGAATTCTGATAAAATTGTTCATTACCCTATAGGATTTAAGGGCGGTGCAAAATACCATAATATACTCAAATTTACATATGTCGGATTTAGGAAAAAGCTTCCTGTTGGAATTTACAAAGTTGCAAATTATGGATACGGTTTTACCAGACCATTAAAATTTTTTGCAAAATATTTAGATGAAGTTTTGAAAATCAAAGAATTAATCATAGAAAAAGATATAAAACCCTTTTATGATAAAAAAAAGAAAGTTATTGGATTAAATCAAAACATTTTATCAAAGATGAAGAATGTACTTGAATCATTAAATGGAAAACAGATTAAGGAAACTGAACAACTAGTGACGACAGAATTACATTCGATATTTCCTCAAGAAATTAAGATAAAGATAGCAGATTATGTTTCTGATAGTATTTTCTTATCTGTTGAAAGGTGGAATAACTCAATAAAAGAATTTTCAGATAAGGATAAACATGCTATACAAGAACTTTTTGATAAATTATCATTAACCGGAAATTTCTTTTCTACAAATTCATTATTAAAAACCAAAGAAATAATAGATACTGAATATATAAAATCAACATATATTGAATTTTCAAATTTAATGAAAGCAAAAGATACTCCGGGATTAGAAAAAAAATGGCAGATGTTCCTTAAAGAAAAGAATTGGATTTTTTCTTATATATTTTCACATCCCATTATTTTCTATAAAGATGAGGCTTATGTTGGTGGAAAAGGTATAGAAAATAAAAACGGGAAATTTACAGATTTCCTTGTAAAAAACAAATTAACAAATAATGTCTCATTCCTGGAAATAAAAACTCAAAAAACGAGATTGCTGGAAAATAAAGCCTACAGGGGAACAGATGTTTTTAGTATTTCCAGTGAACTTTCCGGAGCTGTTAATCAGGTACTCAACCAAAGAGACAATTTACAGAAAGATTTTTATCAAAAACAGTATAATTCTGACCAGGAATTTGAGGTTTTTAATTCAAGCTGTATTGTTTTGATAGGTTCTGTTTCTGATTTATCCATCCCCCAAAGGCATTGTTTTGAACTTTATAGAAACAATAGCCGGGATGTAGAAATACTAACCTTTGATGAATTAATGGAAAAAATTAAGCTGTTCCAGGATTTAATAAAGGTAAAGAAGAAATAAGGTGGTTATTACATGTCCCTAAGCGTCAATATCAACGAAAAAGCCAACTTTATCTGGTCTATCGCCGACAAGCTCACCGGCCCCTACAAGCCCCACGAATACGGTGAAGTGATATTGCCCCTTACGGTAATCCGCCGCTTCGATTGCATACTTGAAAAGACCAAAGATGCAGTATTAAAAAAGAGCGCCGAAATAAGGAATCCTCAGGTGCGGGAAATCCAGCTCTGCAAAGTTTCGGGCTACCCCTTTTACAATACCAGCAAGTATACCTTTGAACGCCTTGTTGATGACTCGGATCATATACAGGCCAATTTTCGCAATTACCTCAACGGCTTTTCCGCTAACGTTCGGGACATCATCGAGAAATTCCGTTTTGACGAACACATCACCCGGATGGCGGAAAAGGATAAACTCTACATCGTCCTTAAGGAATTCACCACTCCCGCTGCCGACTTTCACCCGTCACACATATCCAACCTTGAAATGGGCTATGTCTTTGAAGAAATAATCCGGCGTTTTTCAGAAGCCCACAACGAGGAAGCCGGACAGCACTACACCCCCCGCGAAGTAATAGAACTGATGGTCAATATCCTTTTCATCAATGATAATCAATTATTGGCGGGGAGCAATGTTGCCAAGACCATATACGACCCCGCCTGCGGTACCGGCGGTATGCTCTCGGTGGCGGATACCTACCTCCACAAGCTCAACGCAAAAGCGGAACTGTTGGCCTTTGGTCAGGAAATTAACGATCAGACCTTTGCCATCTGCAAAGCCGATATGCTCATCAAGGGGAACAACGCCGACTACATTCGGGACGGCAACACCCTTTCCGATGATCAATTTAAAGACCAGACCTTTGACTATATCCTCTCCAATCCGCCCTTTGGCCGGGAATGGAAGGGTGAAAAAACCGCCATCGAAAAAGAAGCGCAGCTCGGCTTTGCCGGACGTTTCGGTATGGGCCTCCCATCAATCGGGGATGGGCAGATGCTGTTCCTTCAAACAGCAATTAGGAAAATGAAAAATGGAAACTTCCCAGGGAGTTCCGGTTCAAGGGTCGCCATCATTCACAACGGTTCGCCCCTCTTTTCTGGCGATGCCGGCAGCGGCCCCTCGGAAATTCGAAAGTACATCCTTGAAAATGATCTGCTTGAAGCCATCATCGCCCTGCCCAATGACCTTTTTTACAATACCGGCATAGCAACCTATATATGGGTGCTGTCCAACAAAAAGGAGAAGCGCCGGAAAGGCAAGGTCCAGCTTATCAACGCCAATGAGCTCTATGAAAAACGCCGCAAATCATTGGGGAATAAACGGAACGACATACCCCAGCGGCACATTGAAAAAATCACCAAGGTATACGGCGGGTTCAAAAACACGGAGATTTGCAAAATATTCAAGACCGAAGAATTTGGCTATTCCAAGATTACCGTGGAACGGCCATTAAAGGACGCGAAAGGAAAGCCGGTTCTGAAAAAAGGGCAGCCCCAAAGCGACCCGGACTTGCGGGATACAGAAAATGTGCCGCTGACCGAAAACATAGACGATTATTTCAAACGGGAAGTCCTGCCCTTCGCCCCCGATGCCTGGATAGACACCGGCAAAACCAAAGTGGGCTATGAGATACCCTTTACCCGGTATTTTTACAAGTATGAGCCGCCCCGGCCCTCTGCGGAGATTAAGAAGGAGATTTTGGCGATAGAAAAGGAACTGGAAGGGGCATTGGCGGAGGTTTTCTCTCCGCAAAGCGGAGAGATCGGTAAATGAAATGCAATTCTTGTCAAATTTACCTAACGAATGTATACTTATTTCGAGACAGAAATGAATATAAATGAAATAAAAACAAAGGTCGCAAAAGTTGCCGGCCAATATGGGGTTGAACAGGTATTTCTTTTCGGTTCCTACGCCAGGGGAGAGGCACGGCCGGACAGTGATATTGATATCTGCATAAAAAAAGGCAAAGTGCGGACCCTTCTTGATTTGTCCGGATTTTACTTGGACCTGGAAGAAAGCCTGGGACAAAAGGTTGATGTTGTTACCATCGAAAGTATCAAGGGCGAGTTTAAAGAAAACATTGAGAAGGAACTGGTAGAAATTTATGGAGCTGAATAACAGAGATAAAAGCATTCTAACCCATATTGTTCAACATTGTGAAAATATTTTTTCCTCAATGAAAAGGTTTGGAGATTCTGTCATTTTTGCTAAGGATGCCGATTATTTTAACTCTGTTTGTATGAGCCTCCTTCAAATTGGTGAATTGGCAAATCATCTTTCCGCTGAATTTCAGGCTGGGCATGACGGAGTTCCCTGGAGAAATATCATTGGTCTGCGGAATGTTGTAGTCCACGGCTACGGACATCTTGATATAGACACCGTATGGGGTACTTTACAGGAAGATATACCATCATTATACCAATATTGCCATAAAATACTCGATGCTGCCAATAATCAGCCTGGGGAGAAATAATATGCCCAGGAAAATGAAGGACAGCGGGATTGAGTGGATTGGGGAGATACCGGAGGGGTGGGAGGTTAAAAAATTAAAATATGTTGCTCAATTGAATCCAGCATTCAAACGTGGAAAAATAGGTGATGTCGAAGTGTCTTTTATTCCAATGGAATGTTTAGGAAACAATAACTTTTCTTTCAAAAATGCAAAGCTGGATGATGTTATTAATAGTTACACCTATTTTGCTGATAATGACATCATTATGGCTAAAGTTACTCCATGCTTTGAGAACGGTAATATTGCTCAAGTTAATAACCTGATCAACGGAATTGGATTTGGTACAACGGAAATATATGTTTTTAGAAGCCTATTGATTAATAGTAAATACCTTCTCTATTCCCTCCAAAGTGAAGATTTTCGTCAAAATGCAATATCAACAATGTATGGGACGGGTGGACTAAAAAGGGTATCCTCATATTTTATAGCCAACTATAAATTCGTAATGCCTTCTTCAAATACTCAAACTAATATCTCAAAATTTCTTGATTTAAAATGTTCTGCTATTGACAAATCAATAGAACTTCAAGAATTATCCATCGAAAAGTTACAAGAATATAAAAAAGCAATCATTACCGAAATCGTCACTAAAGGTTTGAATCCAAATGTGCTTATGAAGGATAGCGGGATTGAGTGGATTGGGGAGGTGCCAGAGAGTTGGAGAATAAGTAGGGTGCGAAATGAATTTAACAATCTTGATGGTTTACGTAGGCCTGTAAACTCGGAAAACCGGGGGGATATGGAAGGACAATATCCCTATTATGGAGCGTCAGGTATCATTGATAAAATAAATGATTATATTTTTGAAAATCCCTATATATTGATAGGTGAAGATGGTGCAAATTTAAAATTTCGGAATCTACCACTTATTTATATTGGTGAGGGTAAATACTGGGTAAATAATCATGCTCATATATTAGATCCGGTTGATCATAATCATTTACAATATATGGCATACCAATTAGAATGTGTTGATTTATCAAATTTCATTACAGGCTCAACACAGCCAAAATTGACTCAAGGCAATTTATCTATTATACCTGTAATAGTACCTACTCTTTCTGAACAACAAGCTATTGTTGCATATCTCAACAAAAAATGTGCCACTATTGACAAAACCATTGCGGAAAGGCAAGGTTTAATTGAGAAATTAACTGAATACAAGAAAAGCCTTATTTATGAGGCGGTTACTGGGAATGTGGAGGTGTAATTATGGAAGAACTTGAATTGATAAAAAATTTGGCTCTAAGCAGTGGAGCGGCTGGCACTGCAATTGTAGCCTTATTAAAAAACCCTGATATTCTGAAATTATTATATCAAGACCTTGCACAGCCATCAGTAAAGAAAGTTGGTGATGCTTTGGGCTCTGTATTCGGACTCGCCGGTACCTTAATGCTACCAATTAAGATGATAAACGAAAAGACAAATCTGCTTTTTACCAAACGCATGGAACAATATAAAGAAAAAATAAACTCTATTCCTGATGAACGGATTGCAGAAGTTCCACCTGAAATAGGAATTCCTATATTGGATAAACTTACTTATGTTCAAGATGAAGATATTGCGGGGCTTTATATCAATTTGCTTGCCAAAGCTTCAGATAAGACTGATGCCTCAAAAGTTCATCCTTATTTTGTGAGTGCAGTTAATAATCTTACGCCAGACGAAGCAGTTTTTATCAAGAATATCTATGTCAATAATATCATTAAGAATAATATTATTATTCCATATTCATCACTTATTGAAAAACAAGCTAATCCAAGTGGTTATAGGGTAAAAATTGAGTATTTAATTAATAATAATTATTTGTCAAATTTAGTGTTTCCAAATAATTATGCTCTATATATTGACAATTTAATTTCTCTTGGTTTTATCAATAAACCAGAGATTGAATTTATTGTAGATGAAGGTTTTTATAACGATATAAAATTACAGCATCAGAGTTTAATTGATGATTGGGAAATTGCAATCAAGCAAACTGGCAACTCCATAGAATTGAAGAAACATAAAGTAGATATTACAGAAACCGGAAGAACTTTTATCAAGTTGGTAAATCAATGACCCTCTATCACGGCAGCAATGCCATCGTTGAAACGCCTGATCTGACGCATACATTCAAAACACTAGACTTTGGGAAAGGTTTTTATACAACCTCTAACAAACGGCAAGCGGTGAATTTTACTCTTAGGGTCATAGAACGGCATGGCGGAAAACGGATACTAAATACGTATAATTTTGAAAAAAACGAAGCATACGCAAAATTGGAAATATGCATATTTGAGAAAGCTGATAAAACCTGGCTTGATTTTGTAGCTCAAAACAGGCAAGGTGTATATAAAGATAAAAAATACGATATTATTTATGGGCCGGTTGCAGACGACCGTGTTTATCAAACACTTATTTTGTATTCAGATGGAATATTTACTACCGATGATGCTTTGAAAAGACTGGCAACTTTCAAACTATACAGCCAATACGTTTTTACAAGCGAAGAGGCATTAAAATATTTACATTTTATCAATAGTGAAGAAATCACCGAGGTATCAAATGGCAAAAATAACTAAAGGTCAATTTCAAACCATGCTGATATTTTTGATCCCCCAGGTAGTTAAAATCATTGCCGAGAAGTATAAAAAAGATCAGAAAACGGCAACACGTTTATTTTATAATTCGGAACTTTATAAAATGCTCGAAAGAGAATCAACAAAAATTTGGCATTTTAGCCCGCTAACACTATTTACCATGTTTGACGAAGAAACAAAAACGGGCAATTTTAATATACCGGAGGAATGTTAGTATGTGTAAAAACGAAATTGACTTTTTAATTTACTGTATAGAAATTTATAAATCGCAAAAAAAACTATCCGGCAAAGAAGTGCTGGACTTATTTGATACGTATGGGGTAACAGAATATATTGTAGATTGCTATGAAATATTACACATTGAAGGCAGTCAGGCTACCATATCCCGTATTGATGACTTTCTTGCCATTCAAAAACAAAAGGAAAGCGCATGACCGATTCTAATCTGAAAGAAAAGCAATTCGAATCCGACATTGAGGCATCTCTCCTCTCAATCGGCGGCTATACTAAAGGCAATCCCAAACAATTTGACCGTAAGCGCTCTCTCGACACGTCAACCTTCATTTCCTTTATCCAAACCACCCAGCCAAAGCAGTGGCAAAAGTACGCCGCCATATACGGAACTGATTCCACCGAATCTCTCATAAACCGTTTCTGCAAAGAGGTAAAACAGGTCGGGCTTCTCAAAGTACTCCGTACCGGCCTCCGCGACCGGGGCATCAAATTCAATTTTGTCTACTGGAAACCTGAAACGGGCATAAATGAAACGACAGCCGCCCTCTATAACAGCAATATATTCCATTGTACCCGGCAGCTCCACTATTCAGTACAGAACGAAAACAGCATAGATATAGTGCTTTTTCTCAACGGCATCCCCGTGGTGAGCATGGAATTGAAGGATCAGTTTACCGGGCAAAATGCGGATAACGCCATCAGGCAGTACAAGTTTGACCGCGCTTCAAAGGATGCCATCTTTGAATTCAAAAACCGTGTTCTGGTTCATTTTGCGGTTGACCTTTCGGACGTGTATATGACCACCCGTCTGCTGGGAGAGAAAACCTATTTCATGCCCTTCAATCAGGGGTCCAATGGTGCGGGTAATGTCGGTGGCAAGGGCAATCCGTCAAATCCCCAAGCGGAACATAGTTCCGCAGGGTATCAAACCAGCTATCTATGGGAACAAGCGCTGCAAAAAGACAGCCTCCTTGAAATTCTACATAAGTATATGCACCTGCAAATAGAGGAGCGGATAGACTTTAAAACCAAGGCAAGAAATACCAAAGAAACCATGATATTCCCCCGTTACCATCAGCTTGATGCGGTTACTAAGTTACTGAAAGAAGTAAAAGCCGATGGCCCCGGTCACAACTATCTTATTCAGCATAGCGCCGGGAGCGGCAAATCCAATTCCATAGCGTGGCTGGCCCACCGTTTGTCCGGCCTGCATGACGCACAGGATAACAAAATCTTTAATTCCGTAATTGTTGTCACCGACCGAAGGGTTTTGGACAGCCAGCTACAGGACACGGTATACCAATTCGACCATGTCGAAGGGGTGGTAAAAAAAATAGACAAAGATTCCGCCCAGCTCCGGGATGCGATCAATGCCAATACCCCAATTATCATATCTACATTGCAGAAATTCCCGGTTATCTTTAACACAGTAAATGGAAATAATAAATCATTTGCGGTCATCGTTGATGAGGCTCATTCTTCCCAGCATGGCAATGCGGCAAAAAAATTGAAGGAAGCATTGGCGGATACCGAAGAGATTTTAGCCGAGTATGCTAAAATGGAAAATGAAGCGGAAAACGCTGTCCCCGATGAGGATGAAAAGATAGTCAATGAACTTGCAACCCAGGGCCAGCAGAAGAACCTTTCGTTTTTTGCCTTTACCGCAACGCCAAAGGAAAAAACCCTGCAAATGTTCGGCACAAAGGGAGTTGACGGTAAATACCGGGCTTTTCATATTTATTCCATGCGTCAGGCTATAGAAGAAAAATTCATCCTTGATGTGCTTCAAAATTACATGACCTACAATATGTATTACAAAATAATTAAAAATATCCCCGATGATCCAACCCTGGATACCGATAAAGGCATTAAGGCGATAAAAAAATATCAGACCCTTCACCCCCATAACATAGCGCAAAAGACAGAAATAATGATTGAACATTTCCGGGAAAACACCATGCGCCAAATTGGCGGCAAGGCCAAAGCTATGGTAGTAACTGCGTCCCGCCTCCATGCGGTGCGCTATTGTCTTGAAGTTCGCAAACAAATTACCAGGAAAGGCTATACCGATATGTCCGCCCTGGTAGCGTTTTCCGATGAAATAAAGGACGGCAAAGAAACGTACACCGAGGAAAGCCTCAATAAAACCTCAAAGGGCGAGACTATAAAGCAGGATCAATTACGCAGCTATTTTCATACCGATGATTACAATGTCCTTATCGTTGCCGAGAAGTATCAGACCGGCTTTGATGAACCCTATCTGCATACCATGTTTGTTGATAAGAATCTTTCCGGGGTTAAGGCCGTTCAAACCCTGTCCCGTCTTAACCGTACCATACAGGGCAAAACCAACACCTTCATCCTCGACTTTGTTAATACCGCGGAGGATATGAAAAAATCCTTTGAACCCTATTACGAAGCCGCTGTCCTGGAAGAAGAAACCGACCCTAATGTTCTGTATCAGTTAAAAAATACCCTTGATGGTTACCGGGTCTACAGTAATAATGAGGTACAGCGCTTTGCGGATCTATACTATACCCTGGATGAAAAAATGCTGTGGGCCTACCGGCTCAAGGCATACTGGCCCAAGTTTTGAACCCCGCCATTGACCGCTACAAAGCATTGGATTCGGACATCAAGGATATTTTTAGCAAAACCCTGTCCCGCTTTGTCCGTATCTATTCCTTTGTAACCCAAGTCTACCGTATGTTCGATAAAGACCTGCATAAATTCAGCCAGTATGCAAAATTTCTCCTCAAATTTCTGCCAACCAAAGATGCTGACCGTGTTTCCGTTGATGATAAAATCCTTATGGAATATTATCGCCTTGAAAAGAGCTTTGACGGATCCATCGCCTTAAAAAGTACCGAAACCGGGTTTTCGCCGATCAAAGGAGAAGCGGGGGCGAAAAAGGAAAAAAAAGAAACCCTGTCAAAAATCATTGATGACGTAAACAAACGGTTTGGAACTAATTTTACCGAGCAGGATAAAATCCTGGAACAAATGCAGAATGACTTTGTAAAAGACCCCAAATGGTCGGGCTTTGCCGCCTCCAATGATTATTCTACCTTCCGTCTTTTAGCAAAAAAGGGATTCAAAGATATTGCCGCCCAACGCTATGTGGAAAATGACAGCTTTTTCATGCGTATTTTTGATGATGCGGAGTTTGGGGAATATATTATGGACCGGTTCATTGAAAGACTATATGGCAAATTAAAAGAAGGTTATACTGAAACGCATGGAGGTTTTGGCGCCGGTATGGCTGCCGAACAGGATTAGAGTAAGAAGGATATAACACAATGAATATACAGGGCATTAAAAAATTACTATCCCAAGGCGAAGGTCTCACCGTTGAATTCAAAGCCGCAAAAGACACCTTGAGTAACAGCGTATTTGAAACAGTATGCTCCTTTTCAAACCGTTACGGCGACTACATTTTCCTTGGTGTAAGCGATTCCGGTGAAGTGCTTGGGGTAAACCCCAAAGCGATCCCCGCCTTAAAGAAAAATTTCGTCAATATGCTCAATAACCCGGAAAAAATTTCACCGGTTTTGTATCTTAACCTTGAAGAAATAACCATAGATGGCAAAACAATTCTCTATGTATATATTCCGATTAGTTCCCATGTAGAACTTTGTTCCGGTAAAATATTTGATCGTACGGAAGATGCGGATATTGATATAACAAAGTCGGTTGATTTAGTTGCTAATCTCTTTAACCGAAAATCCATGGCCTTTACTGAGCGCAAGCTTTTCCCCTATGTGACCAAAAAAGAGCTTCGTCCCGAAATAATCAAACGCGCTCGTCAAATGGCACTAAATAAGACCACCAAACATCCATGAGAACACATAACCGATATGGAGTTATTTAAAAGTGCAGGTCTTTATGAAGAAAATTGGGTAACTTCCCCAGCGTAGCTGGGGCACGAAAAAGGGTTTAACCTGGCCGCGATTCTTCTTTTTGGCCGGGATGAGGTTATCCGTTCCTGTGTTCCCGGCTATATTACTGATACAATTTTACGGAAAGAAAACCTGGACCGTTATGACGACCGGCTTATGGTAGAAACCAATCTTATTGACAGTTATAGCCTCCTTATGGAATTTGTTGCAAAACATACACTGGACAGGTTTTTTCTTGTGGATGATAAAAACGTCAGTGTACGGAACTGGCTCCTCAACCGAGCTGCGTAGCAGCGAAGGTTCCCCTCTTGATCGCACGGGAAATAATCAGCAACAGTCTTGTCCACTGGGAATATGCAAGCGTTTTCCCCGCAAAAATTGTTATAGAAAAAGATCGCATATATGCGGAAAACTGGAATAAATCCCTCAAACCGGGCCGCATCACCCCGGAAGATTTTACTCCCTATCCAAAGAACCCAATTTTAGCCCGTTTTTTCGTAAACATCGGCTTGGCCGACCAGTTAGGCTCCGGGGTACGGAACCTTTACAAATACACCAAAATCTATTCCGACAGCGAACCGGAGTTGCTGGAAGGGGACATTTTCAAAACCACTGTTTTGTTGACCGTAGAAGGCAAATCTAGCGATAAATTGTCCCCGGCAGAAGAAAATTTTATGGAATCCATACTTCCTTATCTCAATAAAAAAGGACAGATAGATGCAAAAACAGCCGGTGAATTAACCGGAAAATCGGCGGCACGAATAAAGCAAATATTTACAAGATTAACCGAAGCAGGTATCCTGGAAAAACTTGGCGCCATTAAAAACAGGACCTATCAACTGGTGAAAAAGTAATTCTCTTTATGAGAGGCAGGAAAATGGTCAGAAGTAAAGAAGATATAGACAATTTTGTGGTTGAAATTTCAGAACTTTCCCGGAAATATGGCATCGCTGTGCATGGGTTTGACGGAGGGGCATTCTTGGCTGATAGTGAAAACATGGCTCATGAGATCTGCCGGGATGGTGATTTTTGCTGGAACGAGAAAGAACAAAAGTATGAAATCAAAAATATCAAATTGACAAATTTCGATAGAGGGATATAATAGGCCCGGTGTCAGCAATAACAATCATGAGGAAGTAGGCGCTCCAGTTTGTCCGCATCAGCCATTACTTCTTCTGCTGTCTGTTGGCGTATTTCAATGCCGCTTTCTACAAGACGATCCGCGAAAGAAAAGCGATCCATTCCGGTTACCCGCGCAGCCCAGGCGACACTTACTCCCAGTGGATGAGCTGTTTTGCGGTTTCTTCACCATGGGGCAGCTTATCCTTTGCCGATTGAGGAAGTTCTATAGTTAACTGGTAGGTGTCGGACATACACGGCTCCTTCTTTGCTCTAAATATATACCCAAATGAGGTTTTCGACAATTCTTTTCAACATCACCTGTGGCCCTTCCATTTGCACCTGGTCCTTTGCATACTGGGTCCATTATCTTCCTTACCGCCGTCACCGTTCCGTTATCCGGCGCCCTGCCGGTTGTCGGAAATGACCGTAGGACAAAGCGCCATAGGCCGCTCCATTCGCTTGTAAACTCGCTCATTCCACGGCCCATGGCGCTTACCCGATTAACCAATGGGGATAAAGGCGGGGGCAACGTTACCAAAAAAATAAGTCCGATGTTTGCCAATATAAAGCAATCGTTCAAAGCAGCCCCCGCCTTCCCCCTTGAACCCTCATACCACCCCTGCCATCCAATACCCGGCTAACACCCCGCCGCATGCCTAACGGCAAGCGGCGCAATAGTCGTAAATGTCGCCTAAAGTCTCTGTCTGGCCGATGGACCCTCCGGCGCTGCGCTTCTCCGGGCACCATCGGCCCCCGGCTTTTCCGCCTGATCCTTCTGCAAACCGGGACCGTTATCTACAAAATTGCCGCCGTATAACCCAGTGATCACCTGATCGCCGATACTGTCAAATTCAGGACAGAGCAGTCCGGTAAGCCCTCAGCATAGAAACATACGGCAAGCCAAATTTGATACTCCAGTCCTGTATTAATGGGGGGTACGAGGGCAAAATCAGGGAATTTTAAGGGGGCAGGGTAGTAGTTTTGTGCCGTTTAAGGTCTACTTCGAAACCATCCAGAAAGCATGAAAGCGGCGCGAACTCAGCCCACCCAAGGCCGCGCAACCTTCAAGCCTATCTTGCTATGGTGGCGGTTTATTTCGATAACTTATCAAGTCTAACCAAACTTTTAAATCGTAAACATTATTCCTTGACCGCAATATTAACCCAATGCCGCCCATCACTGAGCCGTTTCTGAGCAATTCCCAGCTCTTTTAAACGCAGCCCAAAGAATTTTTCAGTGCATCCATGTTCGTTGTTTTCTTCACACCAGCCCTGGTAACACTTGAACAGTTCCCGTGCCCGTATCTCAACCCCCGGCTTTTGCTCACAGCGATCCTTTTTTCTTCGTCAATCGTGGTGTTAAAGGGAATTATCCTTTTAAAGAAGTTGCTGTCACAACATTAAGGGCCATATCCCGTGGTCAGTCCCGCTGATCGTGGGCTTGTGATTCGTAAGGATGCTGCTCCCGCTTGGTCGCAGCAATCAGAAAATGAATAGAGTTGTTCGATAACTTCAGTTATCGAACAACTTCCGCTGAAAAATGCAAAATGCTCTGCATTTTGCGAGACTTGTGAGAGAACCAACCGGGTTCTCGAACAAGTCCAATATTTTAAAAGTCGGCAAGAAGGAAAAATATTCCCCGTACAGGAAACGGGCGGTCATTCGGTCATTGCCGGTGATTTGTTTTATCAAGGATTCCGACAATTTACGTCCCTGTTCCGCTTCGGTGGTAGTGACAAAGTTCATTCCCCGCAGCCTGGCAATATCATTACTGATCCCGTCATTTGAACGGCGCATAAAGGTCTCAGTCGGCGTAGACGTGGCATAATCCCCCAATACATGCATGATGGTATTGATACAGGTACTCTTGCCGTTTGCCCCGTTGCCGATGAGGATAAACATGACCTGTTCGCTGGTGTCTCCGGTAATTCCCCAGCCAAGGGCGGTCTGCAAGAAAGTAATCAGTTCGCCGTTATAACCCATAATTTCACAGATGAAATTTTTCCATTGGGGACATTCCGCTGCCGGGTCATACAAGACATTTGACATCTTGGTGATAAAATCTTCCTGTCGATGTTCCCTGAATTCCCCGGTAACCATATTTATCGTCCCGTTTTTAACGTTGAGCAGAAATGGATCTTTATCCAGATCATCCACTTCAATGTTCAAGGCCGGTATCAGGCTTGCCGCCTTGATAAAGGCTTATTGAAGTTGCTTATGCAACATTTAGAAGCCGCATTGATTCACTTTGAATAGCAGCTTTCTCTATATCGTCCTTTTCATGGTAATCGACGGTCAGCAGAATTTCATCATAGATTGAGCGGATCATCTCCAAGCCCTTGGCATGGATCAGAGTGCCCTTGTCTACCTTCCAATAGGAACTATTCCAGACCAGCCATTTCCTCCATTCCGGGACATAGCGGATATCCGTACCAAAAGGCAAAGGCTCCCGGCTTTTGTTGTCCGTTCCTCATTGATGAAGTAGGCTAATCCCCGGTAGACATCATCAGGTGGTTCCATGTGTCTTTGCCGGAATCAGTTCAAAATCGCCTGGGCGAGGATCGTTTCTTCCTTGAGGAAGTCAGATAAAATCCTCCGTTCCTTCCGCGTTTTGAACAGGTGCTTTTCTACAGGATTCGCAAATCTCATGGGAGCCTCCGCTTGGGTGTAACGGGCAGGAAATCAACATGCAAATCCCCGATGGACTTCCGGTGTGCGAAAACATCCTGAACCGGGACTTCCATGCTTCCCTGCCCGGTGAGAAATGGGTGTCGGATATAACCTGCCTGCGCACCGCCGAAGGCTGGCTGTATCTGACGATGGTCCCGGACCTGTTTGACCGGAATATAATCGGCTGGGCGTTCAGCGGCGGCATGACGGTAGAACATACCACCGTTCCAGCCTTCGGTATGGCCGTTATGAACCGCCGCCTGCGGACCGGTTTGATTTTTCATTCCGACCGGGGCGTGCAATACTGCGCGGCGTCATTTAGAAACAAACTGAACGACGGAGGAGTGACCGTCAGGCAAAGTATGAGCCGGAAAGGGAACTGCTGGGATAACGCCTGTGCGGAGACTTTTTTCAAAACTCTCAAAAGTGAACTTGATACGCTGGACGGGAAACAACCGGCATCGGAAGTACAACAATCGGTGTTTGAATACATTGAGACCTACTACAACCGGAAACGGCCCTGTCTAAACTCAGAAACAAATAGGACACCCGCCTCATGGTAGAATGGGTTTACCAAGACTCAAATACCACGGAGGAAATGCCATGAAAGGCAGGATCGGGTGTCCCAGCAGGATCATAACACCGGTT
>BOAV01000035.1 GCA_026002045.1 Spirochaetia bacterium
GTAACATCAGCCATGCGGTTGGATACGATACCCCTATTTCATCCGCCAGCCGTTGCGCCGCTATCCCCCGTTTGTCATGGCTGGCCAGAAATATCGCCCAAAACCATTTCCGTAACGGCGTATGGCTTCTATGCATCACCGTCCCGGCCATCACTGATGCTTGATAACCGCATTTTTTACACGTATACAGATGCCGACTGGTATGGTTATAGTATTCCGTATGTCCACAATGCGGACACTGAAAACCCTCAGCCCATCGTATGTGGAATAAATGTTCCCGGCATACTTCATCATCTTTAAAGCGCTCCTGGAATTGTAATAACGTCAATGCTGCTTGTTGTGCCATCGCTTTTCCCCTGTTTCATAATTATATCATACAGGAAAACAGGGAGTCAACTTAATAGTCATATTCTTTTTTTTTTAGAAGCATAACTATAGAGGACATGGATGATGTTTCGTTCAAAATCAAGATTTTCAATTTGAAGTGTAATAATTTCACCAAGCCGCATACCGGAGGAAGCGCCTAAAATGGCAGCTATCTTGCCCCGCTCGTCATACCATTCAATTTGGAAAAGCCGTTCCAGTTCGGCAGGGGTTAAAATGCCTCTTTCTTGGGTGTCATCCGAGAGCAATTCGATTTTGTCAGCGGGATTTTTAGGGATTATTTCCAAACGGACAGCCTGTTTCAAAGCGACCTTTATAACCTTCATCATGCCGTTGATTGAACGTCGAGAATATCCGTTTTTCGGATCATCATCTCGGCGGGGAATGGATTTCATAAATTCCGCAAGGGACTTAGCTGTTACATCACAGAGAAGCATATCCTTAAAAAAAGGCGCGATATGAAGTTTGATATGCGTCAGGCAGGAACTAACATGTTTTAGTCCGATTGACTTCTTCTGTTCGCGGCGACTGCGGACATAATCGCCATTCCAGTCCCAAAACCGGGTGAGGTAATCGACCAAGGTCTCCCCACCAGACATGCTCTCATTGGTAATCTTGGTGTAGAACAGTCTGATTAGTTCGGAATCCCCATAGGCTTCCTCCTTGGTGATAGCCCCATCCTGAAGGAGATATTTTCGGATAGCGGTCAATATTCTCTGCTGAGATATTTTCGGTGTTTTCCGTTCCTGTTCTGGAATTCCTTCGATAAGCCATTGCTGGACTTGACGGTGAGCGGCGGGTTTTGTCGTTTGACCGGTAGACCGTTTCCCGGTGTAGGTCTGAAGCTCATCATCCCAAAACCTGGCATACCAAACGGTTTGAGCCCCGGTTTTACGCTGAAAAAGGCTATAAGAGTTACGAGTTACGAGTTACGAGTTACGAGTTACGAGTTACGAGTTACGAGTTACTGCGGATTTACCTGACTGCATAGATGCTCCTTCGCGAGTGCCCCATTTAGTGCCCCACTTAAAGATAAGCATCCAAAATTGAATTGTCAACCATTCCGTAATTCCTTATGCTATAAGGAATTATATTTGATCCAGGGCAGAGTCGAACTGCCGACCTGCCGCTTAGGAGGCGGCCGCTCTATCCACTGAGCTACTGGACCGGATGGATGTTATATAGACTACTATTCCGCTTTGCTGTTGTCAATGCGGCCTTCTTTCAATATACTTGACAGGTTATGGCTATTGACCCCGCAAACCCCCTGATCGTGCAAAGTGACCGCACCCTTCTGCTTGATGTGCACGCCCCCGGCGCGGAGGACGCGCGGGCCGCCATTATGCCCTTTGCAGAGCTGGAAAAGTCCCCGGAACACATCCACACCTACCGGATCACACCCCTTTCCCTTTGGAATGCCGCCGGCGCGGGCTTTGCCCCCGGTGATATTGTCACGGCCCTCAACACCTATACCCGCTATCCCGTGCCTGCGGGGATCCTCGAAGGCTTCTCCGACACCATGGCCCGGTACGGCAAGATACGGCTCATTTCCCCGGAACAGCTCACCGGCGCCCCTGCCGAGTCTGCGGAGGAACTGCTCCTGGTCTGCGAAGAAAAGGCCATCCTTGAAGAAATCGGGGCGGCCAAGCCCCTGGAAAAATATTTGCAGCGGACCGCGCTTGGTTTCCGTCTGCGGCTGATCGACCGGGGGAGCGTCAAACGGGAACTTATCAAACTGGGCTGGCCGGTTAAGGATGAAGCCCCTTTTGTGAAGGGTGAAGATTTGGCTATTGAACTGCGGACCATTGGCGCTTCGGGCCGGCCCTTTGCCCCACGAGATTATCAGATTGAAGCGGCCCGTTCGGTTTTTGGGAATGGCGGACCGGGGACGGGCTACGGGGTGGTGGTGCTGCCCTGCGGGTCCGGAAAAACCGTGGTGGGGATGACCTTCATGACCCTCCTCAAAACCAACACCCTGGTGCTCACCACAAACGTGGCGGCGGTGCACCAGTGGATCGAGGAACTGCTGGACAAGACCAGCCTTCGCCCGGACGAGATCGCCGAATACACCGGGGATTCAAAGTCGGTTGCGCCGGTTACCATTGCCACCTATCAGATTATCACCTGGCGGCCCGACAAGGCGGCGGATTTTCCCCATTTCAAGCTTTTCCGGGAACGGCCCTGGGGGCTCATCATCTATGATGAGGTGCACCTGCTCCCCGCGCCGGTGTTCCGGGTGACTGCGGAACTCCAGGCGGTCAGGCGGCTGGGGCTCACCGCCACCCTCATCCGGGAGGACGGCGCGGAGGATGCGGTGTTCAGCCTGGTGGGGCCCAAGCGCTACGATGTTCCCTGGAAGGACCTGGAAGGCAAGGGCTGGATCGCCGAAGCCTTCTGTACCGAGATCCGGCTGGATCTACCTGAGGACAAGAAGATACCCTACGCTGTGGCCTCTTCCCGCGAAAAGTACCGCATCGCCAGCGAGAATCCCCGGAAGGAAGATGCGGTCAAGCAGCTCATCGAAAACCATCCCGAGGATCAGATCCTCGTCATCGGCCAGTACATTACCCAGCTTGAATCCTTGGCGCGCCTTCTCAAGGCCCCCCTGATTACGGGGAAGACCCCCAACCCGCAGCGGGAACAGATATACAACGCCTTTAAGCGGGGGGAAGTAAAGGTGATCGTGGTGTCCAAGGTTGCCAACTTCGCCATTGATCTGCCCGACGCATCCATGGCGGTGCAGGTGTCAGGTTCCTTCGGTTCCCGGCAGGAGGAGGCCCAGCGGCTCGGGCGGATTTTGCGGCCTAAAGGCCTTGAGTCTGAGGGTCTTGAAACCGAACAAAATACAGCCGAATCTATGCCCAAGGGCCGGAATTCCTGGTTTTTCACCCTGGTGTCCCGTTATACGGTGGAAGAGGATTTCGCCGCGAATCGTCAAAAATTTCTCGCTGAACAGGGGTACAAGTATTCCATTCAGCATTGGGCCGATTAGTATGGGCGCCGCCATCAATACATCCAGGCCATTCCGGTCTATTGAAGAATGGAAATCCGCCCTGATGATCCTGCCGGACGGCTCCTTCTTCGAGCTGATGCGGAGCATCTTCGGCAATATCAAAACCCCCTTCAACAAACAGCGGCTCATGGAAGATTTATCCGCCTTTCTTTCCCGTGATGAAATCCGAAAAACCATTGCCCTCTACATTGATGAAACCGATGCACGGGTTATCACCGCTATTGCCGCCCTGCAGAAACCCGCGCCGGGGGAACTGGAAAGTTTTTTCGCCGGGGAACTGAGTTACGCTGAGCTGCAGGACATACTCCTCAATTTGGAGGAACGGTTCATCCTGTACCGCTTCCGGGAGGAGGGCCTTGCATGTCTGGCCCTGAACCCCGCGCTGGAACCGGTACTCGCCCCATTTACCGCGGATCTGTCTATCATCTTCCCTTCGGTTTCTTTAGATGAAGCGGCAGCCATGTCCGTTGCGGGAACAGCAGATGCGGCGTCCTCCGCAGCCCCTCTTGACGATCGTCTCCTTGCGGCGCTTATTTCCTTTATTCCCGGTGAAGGCATGTTCTTCAAAAATGAAGGGGGGATTCGCAAAAAGGTTTTGGAGTCCGGAAGCCAAATTTTCCCCGCACTGGATTTGGAATTGATCACCGGGGGGCTGGTAACCCTGGGGCTGTTTCGGACAGAGGGGGAGGGGCTTGTCCCGAATGAATCGAAGCTGGCGGCCTTTAAGGATCTAAGCCCCCGTGACCGGTTGATCTATTGCGCCGCCGGAATCTATTGCCGGGCCCACGAATCAGGGGGCAATCCTTCCGCCGATATTTATTTGCTCCGCAGCCGCATCAGATCCCTGACCGCCCTAATCGATCATTTTCTTAAACTGATCGATCCGGGAAGGGCTTACCCGGCGCAAACCCTCAACCGGTACTGGGACATTCTGGAACGGGATGCGAACGGCGGTGCAGACAGTCCGGCAGCTGCAACAAACCGGGTTCACTTTTATCAGCTCCTTGGGGGGCTGGAAAAGACAGGACTTCTGCGGATATCTCCCGCAGGGTACTGGACTGTAGGTAATACTGAAAATAGTAATACTGCGGCCTCTGCACCGGCGCTGGCCATGGACACCCCCTTTTCCTGCATCATCTACCCCGGCATCAGTTTTGCCGATACCCTGGCCCTGGGATCCTTTTCTGTTGTCCGGGAAACCGGCGCGGCGGTCCGTTTTGAAGTGACACGGGAGTCGGCGATCCGGGGTTTTAATCGGGGCTTCAGTGCAACGGTCATGGGGGATCTTCTCAATCGCCTTTCGGGCAACCGGGTTTCGGAATTACTGATCTGGACCCTGAAGGACTGGGCGCAGCGTTACGCAGAGGTGTCCCTCTACGAGGGGATCGTGCTTTCACTTTCCGCGGATCGCCGTTACCTTGCGGAAGCGGAGCCCATCGCCTCTCTGATAACCAGGACCATTGCACCGGGGGTGTACCTCCTTGCAGCCCCGGAAAGCAGAGAAGCTATTGAGGCCCTGCGGAAGGCCGGGGTGGACATTTTTGCCCAGTATAAACAGCAGCCCCGCAGGGATGGAGATCCCTTCAATGAGGGCGTCTCTGACCGGTATTCCCCTTACCCAAGCCCGGCATCTCTTTCCCGATATTACCACCGCAGCCCTGAGATTCAGTTCCCGCCGCCTGCGCCCCGGCGGGATGCGCCTGACCCGGCCGTAAACGCAAAACGGGACTCCCTCAAGGAACAGTTTCGTTTGGCCCTTGATGGGATGAAGCTCCCCAGGCCTGAGCGGGACGAGCTTGCTGCCCGGATAGAACGGCGTCTGGTGCTCAGCGAGTCCCAGCTTTCCGGGGCTTCCCTGCGCTACGAAAAACTGGAGGCCCGCGGACTTGATTATGTGGGGAAGGCCGCAATCGCCAAACAGGCCATCGCCTCAAAGTCACTGGTGGAGGTGAAGTGGCCCCACGCCGCCGGTATGCAGCAGTGCTTCGGCATCCCTCTGGCCCTGGAAAAAACCGAAGGTGAAAGCGTCCTCGTTATCAATCCGGCGCCCCGGGCGGACCAGGACCACACAAGTCCCGGGGAACCTCTCAGACTGCCCTTGGGCAAGATCAGCCTTTTAAGGCGGATCAAAAAATCAATTTTTGGAGAGTAAAACTATGCCTTTATTGCCATTTTCAACACAGCAGGCTGATATCAGCCAGGCTAAACTTGCCGTCCTTATCGATGCGGACAACACCCAGCCCGCCATCATCGAAGGACTTTTGGACGAGGTCGCCAAGTACGGCGTTGCCAGCGTCAAACGGATCTACGGGGACTGGACCAGCACCAACCTCCGCCAGTGGAAGGAGCGGCTCCTGGAATACGCCATCCAGCCCATCCAGCAGTTTGCCTACACCCAGGGCAAGAACGCCACCGACAGCGCCATGATCATCGACGCCATGGATCTCCTCTACAGCCAGAAGCTTGACGGCTTCTGTATCGTCTCAAGCGATTCCGATTTTACCCGCCTTGCCGCCCGGCTGCGGGAGGCCGGGCATACGGTCTACGGCTTTGGTGAAAAGAAAACCCCCCGGGCCTTTGTTGCCGTCTGCGATAAATTTATTTACACAGAAATACTGCGTGATGTGCAGAATGAAGAAGCCGACGAAGACGACGCCCGTCCCGCCTCGCGGCCCCGCAAGGAATTCAAGGTGGACCGGAAACTCCTCAAGCTCCTCCGCGACGCCGTGGACGATCTCGCCGACGAATCCGGCTGGGCCTACCTCGGCGGCGTTGGCCAAAAAATCTCCAACCGTTCCAGCGAGTTCGACCCCCGGAACTACGGCTTCAAAAAGCTTGGCGATCTTTTCCGTGCCGTTCCCCAGTTTGAGACAGAGGAACGCCCCCAGGAAAACGGCACCGGACGACAAGTTTACATCCGTTGGAAGCGGCGCGCCCATTAGGGCGCGATGTACATTAAGATAAAGGAGGATTTAGAATGAAAAAGATATTTCTTGCAGGAGATTCAATACGCAGGGGCTATGATCTTCCGGTAAGACAGAAACTCGCCGGCCGGGCAGAGGTATTTTCTTCTGCCGAGAACGGTCAATTTGCCCAATACACCCTCAAGCATCTCAACGAATGGGCAAAGGCGGCCGGGCACGAAGATGAAATAGAGGTAGTACACTGGAATAACGGCCTCTGGGATGTGCTGCATCAGTATGGGGATGAATGTCTTACGCCGCCCGATTTCTACGCTTCAATGCTCAGAAGGATACATAAAAGAATCGGAATTTTATTCCCGAAAGCCAGGGTCATATTTGCCTTGACCACACCGGTGATAGAAGAGCAAAACACCGACCCAAATTTTACCAGGACTAATGATGACATCGAAAGATACAACGCTATTGCCTCAGATGTGATGAAGGAACTGGGGGTGAAGGTTAATGATCTGTACCATGCGGCGAAGGGCTTCCCCCTTGCCCTTTATGCCGATTGGACCCACTATACCGCTGAAGGTTATGAGCTGTTGGCCGATGCGGTCATCAAGGCCTGTACTGAATAATTATCAGGTTTTATTCGGAGGTATTAACTTATCATGTCGAAAAAAATTAATGTAGGTATTCTTTTTGGCGGCAAATCGGCGGAACATGAGGTTTCCCTTCAGTCCGCAAAAAATGTGTACGATGCCATTGACCGGGACAAGTACAATCCCATTCTGATCGGTATCGACAAGACGGGCCGCTGGCTCCTCAACGAGGGTTCCCATTTTTTGCTCAATGCCGATGATCCCAAAAACATCCGGCTGAACCAGTCCGGCGACGCCGTAGCCCTGGTCCCCCGGAGTGGGGGGGCCATTTCAAATCTCGACAGCTTGAAAAATTCCGGGGCGGTGGATGTGGTGTTTCCCATTTTACACGGCCCCTTTGGGGAGGACGGCACGGTCCAGGGCCTCCTCAAACTTGCGGACATTCCCTTTGTGGGGGCCGGGGTTCTCGGTTCCGCAGCAGGGATGGACAAGGACGTGATGAAGCGGCTCCTCCGTGACGCGGAAATTCCCATCGGCAAATTTATCGCCCTCAAGTCCCACGAAAAGGCCCCTTCCTTTGCGGAAGCAGTAAAAGCTCTGGGGGAGCCGATTTTTATCAAACCCGCCAACATGGGTTCCTCCGTGGGGGTGTACAAGGTCCACAGTGATACTGAGTATCAGGCCGCAGTGAAGGCGGCTTTTCAGTACGACACAAAGATCATCCTCGAAGAATTTATCCCCGGCCGGGAACTGGAATGCGCCGTCCTGGGTAACGAGGAACCCGCCGCTTCCGTTCCCGGTGAAATTATCTCCACCCACGAATTTTATTCCTACGACGCCAAGTACCTGGACGAACATGGCGCGGTTCTGGAGATCCCCGCCAGGCTCCCCGAAGAAATCACAAGGCAGATACAGGCCCTGGCAATAAAAACTTTTCAGGTACTTTCCTGTGAGGGTCTTTCCCGTGTGGACTTTTTTCTGAAGGAAGAAAGGATTAACAGCAGAATCATTGTGAACGAAATTAACACCATGCCGGGCTTCACCAAGATCAGCATGTACCCGAAACTGTGGGAAGCAAGCGGTATCTCCTACACGGAACTTATCAGCAGATTGATCGAGCTTGCGATAAAACGGTTTGAAAAAGAAAAGGTGTTGAGAACAAGTGTCGGGTGACTTACGGTTTCAGCCCCGGCACATCCCACTCTTTGGGGATTCGTGTAGGCAGGCCACGACTGTCCACAAAGGCCCAGGTAACCTTCGCCTCGATAAGCAGATCCTCACCCCGCCAAATTTCCTGTGCGATAATGCCGCTCACCGCGCCTTTTTTTATGGGCCAGGATTTAATCAGCAGCACATCGTCGGCGACGGCTGATTTTTTGTAGTCAATTTCTATCCGGGCAACGTACACTCCGAACCCCGCCTTGATCGCGGTGGGGTAGTCAAAGTGAATATCCTTGAGGAATTCGTAGCGGGCAACTTCCAGATAGTTAAGATAGTTGGCGTTATTCACATGCCCGTAGCTGTCGCACTCATAAGTGCGGACCCGTAATGAACATTCTGTAACCATGATGCGTTCATTATATAACGGCCCTTGTTTTTGTTCAACCATGATGGTAACCTGATGTTTATGTTTAACTACTGCCCCTCATGCGGATCGAAAAAGATCACCTTTGACAATAGCCATAAATGGAGCTGCCCCGACTGCGGCTTCGTGTATTACCACAACACCGCCGCCGCCACAGGCTGCGTCATCAGCACCAAGGCCGGAATCATGCTCCTGGTCCGGGGCAGGGACCCGGCACAGGGCAAGCTGGACCTGCCCGGCGGCTTCGTGGACCCCGGCGAGGGCGCCTTCGAGGGGCTCCGCCGTGAACTGCGGGAAGAAATCGGCTGGGAACCGGAGCCAACGGCGATCCTCAAACTCTTCGCCTCATTTCCCAACGTCTACCCCTATAAGAACATTGTCTACAACACCTGCGATTTATTTTTTACGATAGATGCCCCGGACCTGAATGAAGCGGACCTGAAACTAGAGGCGGTGGAAATTGCCGGCGTCAAATTTGTTAAACCCGCCGATATCAACCCGGATGATTTGGCATTTGATTCGACCAGGCGGGCGATAAGGGTATATTTAGAACTTCTCCAATAGATATAAATATTCTTTAACGTGGATATCCCGGCTGTTTAAATTTCTGCTGCCCCTGAATGTATTGTATTTTGTTTCCAGCACTTCAACCTTTCCTATTTTGTTTAACATGTTTTTCATTTCATCAAGGCTGATAAATCCCTCGGAATTGAATGAAATTAAAACGTATTTTGCCCTGATATTGGCAACCAATTCGGTTAATGCCGATAGGGCATTGTTTTCCTTATTGTAATTTGATCTGTTCCAGTTTTCGGGAATCCCGGATATTTTACTGATCTCTTCGGGGTATTTGTAATCAAGTATTAAATTGAGCATGAAATAATTTGAACCGTAGGGATGCTGATTATAGGGCGGGTCCAGATAGGCAATGTCAGCTTCCGGTACTGTTTTGATAATTTCATTTGAATCGCCGTTACAGACAAGCACATCCGAATGATAATTACTGAATATGGGAAACGGCAGTTCAATATTTCCGGTTATGCGAAACAGGGCGTCCTGATTTTTGCCGCCGAATTGACCGATTCCTGTTTCCCTGTTTTTATAAAAGCCCTTAAATACGCCGGAGGTATTGGCGTGTATTGAAGCCTCCGACAATAAGGGGGCGATAAAATACTTTTGATCCGGCGCAGGAATACTATCAATTAACTGCCGGACGGTATCTATATACATTGCATTCCTGACCGTATAAAAAACCCGGTCATCCGGCCTTATATTATTTTCATCCTTTGGAGCATACAGATCAGAAATGATGCCTTTTATCAAACTCTCATCATTTAAATGATCGATAATTTCCGCATATTGTTTTCTTAATTCAGGAATATTTAAATCGTCTTTATTGGATAAATAACATTGGTTTATAATGGTTGAATATTTTTCCAAATCATTGACGATTAACAGATCGGAATACTGTTTAAAATAACGGGCCGCAATGCCGGAACCGCTGAAAACATCAAACATGGTCAATTTTTCTTTGTTTAACCTGTGCTGTACTTTTCTGACTCCCTCCCCGATAAAGTCCAGCAGGGAACGCTTGTTCCCTATATATGTTATCAATTGTTGGGTTAAAAATTTTTCATTTTCCATAGGGTTTTTGTTAAAATTCCCGGCCCTCCAAACAGATTCGGAAAGGCCGGGGTATTTTTTTACAGCGAATCAAACACCTTCCGCAGCCCGGCATAGCTTTTGGAAATGCCGTCATAGTGATCGCTTGAGAATTCTTCCTGTTCGATGATCCAGGGATACTTTGAGGGGGGGCAGATACCGGCGATGGTTTTGAAGTCGATCCTGCCCTGGCCGATGTAGACGTTTTCTTCGCCCTGGCCAAGTTCCTTGGCGTGGATGGCGCAGATACGGCCCGCTTTTTCCAGGGGCTCAATGTAGGCCGCCGGGTCCGCGCCGCCCACGGCGACCCAGAACAGGTCCGGCTCAAATTTGAGGCTGGGGGCGTTTTCCAGAATGATGTCCTGGGCGTACTTGCCGTCATATTTGATGAATTCGTGGGCATGGTTATGGTAGCCGAAGGTAAGCCCCGCCTTGGCGGCCTTTTGGGCGCATTGTTCCAGGAATTGGGCCCCTTCAATATAGGCCTCTTTGGTATCGCCCTTGAGGAAGGGGCAGACCAGCAGCTTGTACCCAACCTGCACGGCGTATTCGATTTCCTCATCCAGGGCTTCTTTGAGCCGGGGGATTCCCAGGTGGGTGCTTACCGCTTTAAGGTTATACTTTTTGAGGAGTTCCTTCATCTGCGCCTGAGTGTTCCCAAAGTACCCCGCAAACTCCACCCCCTGATACCCCGCCTTGGCGGCCAGTTCCAGGGCATGGGGAAAATTCTCCCTGGCCTCTTCCTTAATCGAATACAACTGTAATGAAATATCCATAGCGTAAGCTCCTTTATAAGAGACTTCTTCTATAATACCCCTGTTTTGGCAAATTACCAATACCTACCCTAATACTGAAATTCCTGCTATCCTGTCTCCATGATCGAACTGCAAGCTGCCGCAGGCGCCGAGGCTAATCTGGACCTCATGGTACAGACCGTCAAGGCCATGCTTGAGGATGAAACGGATACGATCGCCGCCCTGGCCAACGTATCCGCCGTTTTGAATCACTATCTGCCGGATATTAACTGGGTCGGCTTTTACCTGCTCAAGGGAAAGGAACTGGTCCTGGGACCCTTTCAGGGGCTTCCCGCCTGCACCCGGATTGGGGAGGGCAAGGGGGTCTGCGGCAAAGCGGTTCAGGACCAAAAGCCGGTCATTGTCGCCGATGTCCACAGCTTCCCGGGACATATCGCCTGCGATTCCGCCTCTGTGTCGGAGATCGTTATCCCGCTGTTCAGGGCGGGCCGGGTCTTTGGTGTGCTGGACGTGGACAGCTCCCAACTGAACCGGTTTACCGCGCTTGAGGCGGATTATCTGGGCCGTGCCGGCGGCCTGATTAATGCTTTTCTGCAAACTGCCAACCCTGCTTCATACGAAGCTTGACATATTTCCGTTTTATCAGCATCGTTAGTTTATGTTTAGTTGTCCGCAGCATGCCAATAAATATATCCCCGAGGAATACCGAAAAAGCGCGGAAAACCTGTTTCCGCCGGACGGATTTTTGACGGGGAAGGGGCCGGAGAGGGCTGCCGCTGCGGAATTTGCCGAAATTCTGGGGATTGGCGCCGATTACCGGCGGCTGCTTGCGGTTGACCGGAGCGAATGGGAGCTGCTTCAGTTTCTGGCGCATTTTCAGAACAACCTGGACCTGCTTATTCAAAAAACCTGGGTGGAAAAGGCCGATCAGGCCCGGAAGGAACAGCTTGAGGACCAGATCCCCGGCTTTATTGCGGAGATAGAGAAGGGCGATTTTCAAAAGGCGCTAAAGGATTTTGGCGTCATTCTGGAGGAGCTTGCGTACCTGTTTTTCGGCGCCCAGAGCTCCCGGGATGATTTTGCCGAATATGCCCTTCGTATTGATATTCAGATGGGCCTTTTTTGGTGGTACGGGGCACAGCTCAGCCGCCTTCAGCCCGACGACGACGCCGTCCATTCCCTTTGCGCCGAAAGCCTTTGGGCGGTGCTGCTTATCGGGATCTGTTACCTGACCAATTTTTAGGAGGGTGTGTATGGAAGCCGGGGGCGCCCCTGTTGAGGGGACTGACTTTATCAGCGAATTCATCAGGGAAGACCTGAAAAACGGCCGTTTCTCCCATGTTCACACCCGGTTCCCCCCGGAACCCAACGGCTGGCTCCACATCGGCCACTGCAAGGCCTTTATGATCGATTTTTCCATGGCGGAGAAATTCGGGGGCAAGTACAATCTCCGCTTTGACGACACCAACCCGGAAAAGGAAGACATCTCCTATGTGAACGCCATCAAACGGGATATCAAATGGATGGGCTACGACTGGGAGGACCGGGAATATTACGCCTCCGACTACTACGAGTACCTTTACGACCTGGCGGTAAAAATTATCAAGAAGGGCCACGCCTACGTGGACGACCTTTCCGAGGAAGAAACCAGCGAGTACCGGGGCACCGCCGTTGCGGACAAGAATAACATTACGGAAACCCCCCCCGGAAAAAACAGCCCCTGGCGGGACCGCTCGGTGGAGGAAAACCTGGACCTCTTTGCCCGGATGCGGGCCGGGGAATTCCCCGACAGCGCCAGGACCCTGCGGGCCAAAATCGACATGGCCCACCCCAATTTATTGATGCGGGACCCCGTGATGTACCGCATCCGCCGGGAGACCCACTACCGTACCGGGAACAGGTGGTGCATCTATCCCATGTACGATTTTCAGCATCCCCTTTCGGACGCAAAAGAGGGGATCACCCATTCCCTCTGCTCCCTGGAATACGAGATTCACCGGCCCCTCTACGAATGGTTTATTAACGAAGCTGAAGTTTTCCCCAGCCGCCAGATCGAATTTGCCCGGCTCAACATAACCCACACGGTGATGAGCAAGCGCTGGCTCCTGCGGCTGGTCCAGGAAAAATACGTCTCCGGCTGGGACGATCCCCGGATGCCCACCATCGCGGGGCTGCGCCGCCGGGGCTACACCGCCGCCGCGATCCGCAGCTTTATCTCCCAGGTGGGGATCGCCAAAAACGACAGCATGGTGGACATTGCCTTTCTGGAATACTGCCTTCGGGAAGATCTGAACAAAACCAGCCTTCGGGTTATGGCGGTGCTGCGGCCCCTCAAGCTCATCATCGAAAATTGGGAACAGGGCAAGGTTGAAGAAATTGAAGCAGTGAACAACCCCGAGGACGAATCCGCCGGGAAACGGAAGATTCCCTTTGGGCGTGAACTCTGGATCGAAGGGGATGATTTTGAAGAGGTTCCGCCCCCCAAGTACTTCCGGCTCTATCCGGGCAACAGCGTCCGGCTCCGCTACGGCTACATCGTCACCTGCACGGGCTTTGACAAGGATGCCGCGGGGAATGTTACTGCGGTGCGCTGCACCTACAATGCGGAAACCAAAGGCGGCAATGCGGACGCCAGCGGCGCCTTCGATAACCGCAAAGTGAAGGGGACCATCCATTGGGTTTCCGCCGCCCACGCCGTCCCCATGGAAGTGCGAATTTACGACAACCTCTTTTCCGTGGAGCGGCCCATGGATGTGCCGCCGGGCGGGAGTTTTCTCGACAACCTCAACCCCAATTCCCTTGAGACGATCCCCCTTGCCTACGGCGAGCCAAGTCTTGCGAACGCCGCCGAAGGGGCACGGTATCAGTTTGAACGATTAGGCTACTTCGTGCGTGACAGCGATACTGCGGCTGATGGGAAACCGGTGTTCAACAAAACAGTAGGACTGCGGGATACTTGGGCTAAAGCCCTGGCTAAGATAACGAAGAAATAACAGAACGAGGACAGCAGTATGATTTTACGGGGAGAAGTATCTTCTGATGCGCTTGGCATGCATACGGGCATCAATGTTCTGACTTCGGATAATTTTAAGGGAAACGATCCCTACCGGATCGTGTATCTGCTCCACGGCCTCCACGGCGATCAGAATTCCTGGCTGGACAAAACCATGCTGCCGGTTTTTGCCAACGACTACAATGCGGTGTTTGTGATGCCTGCGGTAGGCAGAAGTTTTTATACGGACATGAAATACGGGCAGAAGTATTTTACCTACGTCACTGAGGAACTGCCCGAAATATGCCGGAAGGTTTTCAATATCTCCGGCCGGCGGGAGGACACTGCGGTGATGGGTTGTTCCATGGGCGGTTACGGCGCCCTGAAGTGCGCCCTGTCAAAGCCGGAACAGTACGGATTCTGCGGGGCAATTTCTTCGGCCTGTTTGTATATCAGGGAAGGACTTGACGGGCTGCGGAAAGATCCTGCCCCCTGGCTCAAGCAAGGCGGAAGCGATGCCGAAGCCATATACCGGGATTTTATTGCCATCTTTGGGGAGGATTTCCCGTGGAAGCCGGAAATCGAAATCATGGAACTGGTAAAGAAGGTTCAGGCCGGAAAGGTGAAGCCAAAAATCTACGCCGCCTGCGGCACAGAGGACAGCCTCTGCGCCGACAACCGCCGGTTCAAAGCGGACATGGAAAAACGGAGTTTTGATTTTACCTACGAAGAATGGCCGGGAATCCACGACTGGCATTTCTTCAATGACGCCTTAAAAAAGGCTATGAAAGCATGGTACGCTTAGTCCTCAGACCTCTGATATGTCCCCTTTTATAAAACTCTCCAATGGTATATACTTCTGTGAAATCACATTTTGATTATTACATGGAGGAAACGGAGATGGATTCGGCGAAGGTCTATTTTACAAACATGCGGACCAAGGTAGGGGAAAGCCTCCTGGCCAAGCTTGATCGGCTTATCGTAAAGGCCGGGATCAAGGAGATCGATTTTAAGCAGAAGTATGTGGCTATCAAAATCCACTTTGGGGAACCGGGGAATCTGGCCTTTCTGCGGGCCAACTTTGCCAAGGTGGTGGCGGATCGCATCAAGACTTTGGGGGGCATGCCCTTCCTGACGGACTGTAATACCCTGTACGTGGGACGGCGCAATAATGCCCTGGTCCACATGGATGCGGCCTTTGAAAACGGCTATACCCCCTTTTCCACCGGCGTGCAGAACATCATCGCCGACGGCCTCCGTGGTACCGACGATGTGGATGTGCCGGTTAAGGGCGGCAAGTACTGTAAAGTGGCGCATATCGGCAGGGCCATTATGGATGCGGATATCATAATATCACTCAATCATTTCAAGGGACACGAATTGGCCGGTTTTGGCGGGGCGTTGAAAAACGTCGGTATGGGAAGCGGCAGCCGGGCGGGTAAAATGGCTATGCACAATGACGGTAAACCGGAGGTTTCAAAAGCCGATTGCGTCGGCTGTAAGATCTGTACCCGGTTCTGCAACCAGGGGGCCATCAGCTTCGGTGCGGACAAAAAGGCGGTCATCGATCACAAGAAGTGCGTGGGCTGCGGACGCTGCATCGGTGCGTGCAGCAAAAACGCCATCTCAAACAATGCAAGTTCCAGCAACGATGCCCTGAACTACAAAATTGCCGAGTACAGCAAAGCGGTGCTGGACGGGCGGCCCCATTTTCATATCAGTGTGGTGAACCAGGTTTCGCCCTACTGCGACTGCCATGGGGAAAGTGATGCCGCGGTAATTCCGGATATCGGCATCTTCGCAAGTTTCGACCCCGTGGCCCTGGACAAGGCCTGTATCGACGCGGTGAACGCCGCCCCCGGCATTGCCACCAGCATCCTGGGTGACCGGGAACATACCCACAAGGCGCCCAATGGTGAGGATCACCTTACCGACATCCACCCCACCACGGATTGGCGGACCCAGATTGCCCACGCCGAAAAAATCGGCCTTGGTACTGGTAACTACGAATTGATCACGGTAAAATGAATAAACTAGGAGGATTTATACCATGAGCTGTCCCAATGTTAAAGAATGCGCTTGTCCCAATCTTGACTGCGCCAATCATGCGAAATGCTGCGATTGTGTGGCGAATCACCGCAAGAACAACAACCTGCCTGTTTGTTTAAGGCCAAAGGCGGAAAACCAGCGGGGAAAATAATTTTTTCCTAATAAGGGAGAAGGACGGAAATGCCGGACTTCTCCCTTTTTTGCGTAAATCATTGGACTTGTTCGATAACTGATGTTATCGAACAACTCTATTTAGCCGTTAAAATGCGAACGCATACCCAACGTTTATCCTGAGCATGTGTGCGTCTGTCGGTTTTGTATTTGCAAGAAGGGTGGAAAACGAAAGGTTATATTGATAACCGGCAAGCACGTATAAGCCGGGAACCCAGGTTGTCGTCAGCATCAGACCCCCCTGCGCCACCGCCCCGAATTCCAGTCCGAAGAGAAATGTTGATATTTTGTTGTCATTGTATCTGCGGATGTCGATACCGATAGCAGCGTAGGGAGCCAGAGTTACTGCTTTAATATTAATCGGTATATTAAAACCAACACCCCAGTCAATCTGCCAGAATTCTTTGGCAAGGGTGAAGGAAAACGGCACTAGCCCGTACTTATTCCATGCTATAAGCACCAATGCATCAAATGCCGGCGCCACACCGGTAATTGGCTCGAAGGTATCATTGTCATACCAGTTAGCGGCAGGTATACGTACTTCACCTATTTTGTGGTCAAAGATGTTGGTGTAACCCACAGAAAGCATCACAAAATTATCGTAGTCATTTTTCTTTTTGTCACGTTCACGCTGTTTTTCATTTTTTTCCACGAGCGTCTTGTCGCCGGATACCAGGTCGCCGGCTTTGTCGAGTTTCCAGATGCCGAACTCGGAGACCCAGGTAGTGGCGATCACGCGATCACCGGAAAATATCAGCGGCACGGTGTAGCTGCCATCGGTGTTTCGTGTAATGTCGCCGAGTGTTGCCCGAAGTACGCTCGCGGTCTTACCCCGAAACGAGTCCTCAATGAGCCACGCGACGCAATAATTCATGGCGCCAACAAGGTTATTTACATTATCGATGGCGTCCTGTACGGTGCGGGGAGCACGGCTGAATGTTTCCATGATGGCATATTCGGCGTTGCTTGCCGTACACCCATTGGAAAGATAATCCGCAATCGCGCTGTATACCGCTTTAGGCTTCGCAAGGCTTTTAATAAATGCATCCAGCCGCATATCCAAATTGTGCCGTTTGGCTTCTTCATCTTTGGGCTTGAGCGCTTCGGTGATGTAGGCAAAGGCGCGGTCGGCGGGAATGGCAAAGAATGTGTTTTCTCTGTAGCCGGACAGGGTCAGTGTGTTAATTCCTGCAACAGCATATCCGGTTGTCACATCGGCTTGCTGTACCAATAATGGACCCCCTGAGTTTCCATGGTCAATATTTGATGTGTGCTGAATATATGGACCCCAGCGTACAGGGTTGACGCCTTCTTCGTCTTCAATGTCGTGAGGCAAACGCATACGGGCATTGGAAACAACGCCTTTGCTGAATTGCCATATCTGCTCGTTAAACATTCCCGGAAAGCCTGCCGCAAATACATCAACCCCTTCTTCCGCAGGGCTTGGCATAAAGGCAAGCCCTGCCTTAAAGGGTCTGGCATCATTAGCAAACATCAGAATGGCAATATCGATATCTTCGTCGGCGGCAACCACTTTGAGCCGGTCATAGGTCGTCTTTGCGCCGTCCAGTTTTTCAAATGAAATGGAAAGCGAAACCGTCTGCGCCACCACATGATAATTGGTAATCACATAGTTCTCTCCGTCCGGCGCAACGTAGACAAAGCCGGTACCGCCGACGCCGGATTTTATATAGCCGTCAATCCATTTGACCAGATCAGTTTTACCGCGTTTTTTGTAGTTTTCTTTCAGTTTGTCAAAAAATTCAAGCGCATCAGGATGATAAGTACCTTTTATGATACCAACGTAATCCCTGAGTGCGCTCGCCTGGCCAAATACCGCTGTTGCGGCAAGCAGCAGCACAATGGCACATAAAAAACTTTTTTTGGGCATGTATCCATTCAACATAATTTCCTCCTGAAACAAAAATATCTACCGTGGATGTTCACGGCAGGCGCCGATATTCGGATGAGCCTAATTAAACTTTAGCTCCCAGAACTCTATCTCCTTGCGTTTTTTGAAGTTACGTATCCTACCAGCGCCAGCGCCGCCAAAAGACTACCGAGTACTACCACCGGCATCCCAAACCAAATTTTTTTCAACATCTCTATCCTCCTGGTTGATAAAAAATATGATACTTAATCGTATAATTGAAACATGCAGAGCAAGATACACATGTAACGTTCAAATTATGTATAAACAGGATAACTATTTTTGGGCGGGTTGTCAAGTGAACGGCGAAAAGAGAGACTTTCAGGCAATATAGGGGAAACGGCCTTACATTTTCCCCCACCGCTCCAGGGATTCCCTCATAAAGCCCCCGATGTCCATTCCGTAAACTTCCCGCAGTATTGCTCCACTCAGGACTTCTTCGGGTTTTCCGCGGGAGACAATTTCCCCATCACGTATAAGGGCGGTATAATCGCTGAAACGGTGGACCAGGTTGAGATCGTGAAGCACCCCGACAATGATTCTGTTTTTTTCTTTTACCCATACGGAAAGGTATTGCAGAAGTTCTATTTGGTGTTTTAAATCAAGATGATTGGTGGGCTCATCGAGTAAAATGATCTCCGGGTCCTGGACCAAGGTCCGGGCGAGGAAGACCCGCTGCAGCTGCCCCCCGGATAATTCGGTGATAAGCTGATTTTGTACATCCTCAAGTTCCAGCCGTTTGATAGTGTTGGCGATAATGTTTCGATCTTCGGCGGAAAGGTTTTTGAGAAAGCCCGAGGTATGGACATAACGGCCCAGGGAAATGGTATCGTATACGGTGTAGGGAAAATAAATTTGGGATATCTGCCCCAGGAGGGCAATTTTTTTTGACAGATCCCTTCGCGTAAAGGATGCGGCATCCTGTCCGTCAACAGTAATACTACCACGATAGGGAAGCAGCCGGGCAATGGTTTTGAGGAGGGTGCTCTTGCCGCAGCCGTTAGGTCCGGCGATGCAGAGTATCTCCCCCCGGTTGGCCTCAAGGTTGATATTTTTGATAATGTCTGCGCCGCCGTAACCGGCGTACAGGTTTTTTATTTCCAGCATCTTTTGTCCTCACCTCAACTTTTTTTAAAGTAAACCCAGGCGAAGAAGGGCGCGCCGATGATCGCCGTGATGGCCCCCACGGGCAGTTCCGAGGGAGAGATGATGGTCCGGGCGATAAGGTCCGTGATTACCATGAGCGCGCCGCCGATGATAAAGGACATGGGGATCACATACCGGTGATTGGAGCCCACGATTTTCCGCGCCGCATGGGGGGCGATAAGGTCCACAAAGCCAATGGCGCCGCTCAGGGCCACCGCGCCGCCGGTTAATACGGCGGAGAAAAAAAACAGTTTCTTTCGTATTCCGTGAATTTCCACCCCCACCGACTGCGCCTCATCTTCACCAAAGGTGAGGATGTCCATTTCCCTGGTGTACCGGGCAATCCCCAGGCTGCCGATCAAAAGAAAGGGAAACATCAGCATAACGTAGGGCCAGCCCTTGAGCGCAAAACTCCCCATCTGCCATAGTACCAGGGTTTTGAGTTCCTCACGAAAAACAGCGGTGATGGTGGTAAGCAGGGCGTTTACAAAAAGGGAAACCACCATGCCGAACAGTATTACTGTGTTGTTTGACATGGTCCGGTCAAGCTTGCCGGAAAAGGCGATCACAAAAAACACCGTGAGGAGGCTGAACACAAAACCGGCGAGGGGCAGGGTAAAGCGCCCGATAAAGGGCAGGACAAAGCCGCTGATGATCACCAGCCCTGCGCCCAGAGAAGCCCCGGAGGACACACCGATGATGTAGGGGCTGGCCAACTGGTTCTTCAGCACCGACTGAAATACCGCGCCGCTCATTGCCAGCGCGCCGCCAGCCATAAAGGCCAGCAGCGCCCGGGGGAGCCTGAGCTGCCAGACGATGGAAATGTTTTTGCTTTCCAGCACCGTCATAAGGGCTTCGCCTTTTGACGGCGCTATGGCCGCTATCATCTTGTAAAAAATGATCCGTACCGTGTCGAAGAAGTTGATGGAGGTACTGCCCAGGGAAGTTCCCGTGCAGAGGATAAACAGGGATATAAAAATGCCGAGAATTATTTTTTTGCGGTTACTCAATTTTACTCACCATAGTGTTCAGGATACACCGCATGGGCCATTTGCTGTAAGGCCAGAATAATGTGCTGGGACGGCCGGGATGAGGAATCGGTGTCGATGATATAAACCGCATTGTCCTGCACGGCCTTAATGGTATTAAATCCATCCCGGCCCTTTATTTCCCCAAGCGGGTCATCAATAAAATTGACGTTGGTCAGGATCACATCGGGGTTTCGTTCAAGTATAGCTTCCGCGCCGGGGGCTATCCAGCCGGTCTTGTCGGCAAAAATATTTTGGGCCCCGATGAGTTCAAGCATTTCGTTGAGAAAGGTTTCCCTGCCCAGGGTAACCATATTTGGGGAAGGTGAAATTTCAAAGTACACCGATTTTTTCGCAGTAATACTGCTGCTGTTTGCGGTAATACTATTGATCTGTTCCCCCATATTCTGCGTCAGTTCGTGCCCTTTTTCTGTGACCCCAAGTACGGCTGCAATGGTTTCAATGTCCCGGTAAATAGTAGCGATGCTGTTACTGGTAGGGAGGTAAACGACGGCGATCCCCATTTCCTTGAGCAGCCGGAAGGGATCATCCCCTGCGCCATAAACATTGTGTTCGCTGGTAATGATGATGTCCGGGGCAAGACCGAGGATCGCCTCCGGGTCAGGATAAAAAAAGTCGATCTCAGCGATACTGCGGTTAAGTTCAGGCAGCATGAGGGAATATTTGTCCGCCGCAACAATTTTGTCCGCCAGGCCAAGGCCCACGATGATCTCCGTATTTGAGGGGGCGGTGGAGATGATGCGGTTTATCGCAGCGGTACTGTCCGCTGTTCCTGCGGGATTTGCAGCGGCCCGCCCGCCGGCGCCGCCTCCTTTGCTGCGGTTGCATCCGGTCAGTATCAAAAACATCAATAGTAATACTGCTGCTGTTTTTTTCTGTTTCATGGTACACCGATCCCCTCATAGTTTACCCGCATACCGATAGTTATGGTAAGCCCCGGCATGGGGTAGTCGTTGAATGATTCATAAGAGGTGTTGAGGATATTCCGCCCCACGGCGAAGGCGCTGATGTTTTTGTTGATATGCTGGTTCACCGTTATGTTGAGCAAAAAGCAGGGGTCCAGTGCGGTAATGTTCGCAGTTTCCGCATAGCGCAGACTTTCGTAATGGCCGGAAATCAACAGGGAACCTTCGTTTTCCCGATTAGCCGCCCCCCAATGCAGACTAACCGATGCGCCGATGCTGTGCGTGGGCATGTAGGGAATGCGCTTGTCGGAATCGTAGGTATATCCGTAACTCAAAAGATAGCTTAAAAGGTACTGATAGGAAAGGGAAAGGCCGATTTTTTTAAACGGGCCTTTTGGGAGGGGAATATCGCCTCCCGCTTTTGCGTTTATGCCGAAGAATATCGCCTCCCCCACGTTTTGGGGCTTCCAGACTCCCCCCGCGCCATACCAGTGGATCGAATCGTTGGTCCATTGGGTGAAAAAAACGCCTTCGATGTTCCAGTTTTTTTTGAAACGATAGGCGGCGCCCAGATCGCCCCCCCAGCCGTCTTCGGGCCGCAGGTCCGGGTTGCCATAAGCGCCGCCACCGGCCCAATAGAGGTCCTCAAAGTCGGGGTGCTTGAAACTGCGGAAATAGTTGTTCTTGAGACTTAAGGAGTCGTTTACATTCCACAGGAAACCGAGCTTTGGCACGGCAACCACGGGCTCCGCACTGCCGGGGCCGCTGAAAACCGCTTTTACCGAGGGGATAATCAAAAAAGTTTTATGGGGCTGATATTCCGCCGTAAGATAAACGCCGCCCTCATGGCGGCTGCGGAGGCCGTTCTCCGTGGAATCCAGATAGTTAAAGCGGTAATCCCATCCCGATCGGAATGTAAGCTTTTCCATCATATACCAGCTCCACCGGTTAATCGCAGTAATACTGTGCTGGTCGTGAAGGGAGCCGCTCCCCGCCGGCGGATCATAGCCCAAATCCTGCCACGAATAACTGACGCTTGCCTCCGTGGCAAGATCGTCCCTAAAAACACGGGGCATATCGAGCATGATGTTTTGCCGTAAAGAAATATCGTTTTGTTTTCCCGCCATGCTTGAGTAGCCCGATGTGGGAATATTTTTATCACCGTAATAAAAGTCGGTGGAAACAATCAGCTTTGAATAATCATCCGGCAGATTCCGCACGAAAGATACGGAGGCCCCGGTGTCCCAGACTTCGCTGCCTTCCTTGCGACGGGTTTTTTCAAAAATAGTATCCCTGTAGAGGAAATGATTCCCCGCGCGGTTGGCAAACAGATTGGCGGAAAGGGAAAATTTTTCCGCGCCGAATCCCGCGAAAAATGCGGCGTTCTGTGTATCAAGAAGGTCTTCAAAATGGGGACTCCCCTTACTTCCGTCTTTCTCACGGTACACGCCGGGCAGAGCCGAAGTGTTAGTAACACTACCCCCCAAACGCCAACCGGGCTTCTGTTTTTTGATCGTGATGATATTGATCACACCCCCCAATGCGCCGGATACGTTGTACTTGGTATCAGAACCGCCGTAGATAACCTCAATACGTTCGATGTTGTTAAGATCGATCATGCTGATATCAAACTCACCGGACAGGGGGGAATTGGCGGGAACGCCGTCAATCAAAAAAGCGATCCGTTCAGAATCAAAGCCCCGCATATTGATGTCGGTCTGGCTGCCGTAGCCGCCGTAGCTGGTGACCCCCAGGTCCAAAGTTTCCTGCAACAGACTTGCAAGGTCCGGGGCGTGGACCGCATCAATCTCCTCTTTGGTAACGGTTTTCATCTGCTGGGTGGTTTCAGGGCTCACCGTTACCGTGAGTCCCTCACCCTCCATAAGAAAAATATCATCATCAAAAAAATCTTCTTCAAGCGCCGCAATCCCTTCCCCCTGCGCCGTATCTTCCTGCGAATACAGGGGACAGAGGATGCAAAGAATCAGGATAAGGGCCGGGAGCAATCTCCCGAACCTTGGGAAACAGGAAATCATTATGCTGTTTTAAGGCTATTGTCTGGTTAGGGGCGTACCCGCCTGCGCCGGTCCGCCGCCCCAGGCTTCCGCATTTTCCGGCTTGAACCTTTCCTTGGCTAATTCCGGGGTTGCTACTGCGGAATCGTTAGGGGCTGGCCAGGATATACTCGTGTCATAGGCATCTCCAAGCAGCACGGAGCTTGCCCCTAAGTTTTTGAAGTAAACCGCATTGTATTTATTATCCGGGCGCTTAATGATTATGCACCCCGCAGTTGAGCTAAAATTATACACATATTCAATGGATGCATTGGTATAGGGTGCCGGACTCATTCCATCGGGGTGCGAAATAGTAGCTGCGGTAATAATATAGGTATCAGTATATCCGCCTCCGTAGTCGCAGAACCATGTGCCGATAAGCTTACTATTAAGATTGTGGTCATCAACGAAAGGATCATCATCCAGATCACACCCCACAAGCGACAGCGCCCCCATAACAAG
>BOAV01000036.1 GCA_026002045.1 Spirochaetia bacterium
GCTGCTTAACTGTTACCGGCAATTGCCGCCGGAAGATCAGGCCGAGGTATTGGCCCATGTCCGAACCGCCCGTATAGCGGAAAATTCTGTCAAAAAGACGCTCGCCCCGATCCTGTTGGGGGAGGGGGGAATGGGCTGCGGCGTACTGTTTCTGAATTCCCGAAAGGGCCCGCATCAGATCATCACTGCATGAAGGAATGAAACGGGGGGTTAATATGGGATAGGTGTTTTTATAGTTTCTGTCGACAAGCGCCGTAAGCCATTCGCGTGTCGCTGCGGCAGAGGCATCCGCATTCGCTTCACGCAGGATATCGGGACTGTTGCGATCCATGTTGACCTTGCCCGCCATGGACACGAGCCCGGATTCTTCCAGCAGATCCATCAGTATTACTGTGGCCGGTACATGGAGCGTGGCAAAGATGCAGAACCGGGTATTGGGGCCGCGTTTGAGGTGATCGACAAAAAGGCCGTAGGCCGGCCGGGCATATTCGGCGTCACGGTATTTTGCCTCCTCGGGGAAGGCGTGCTTTTCGAGCCAGCTTAAAAGTTCCATGTCCATGCCAAGGCTTCTGAAACTGAATTGGGGGGCGTGTATGTGGAGGTCCGTGAGGCCGGGGAGGATCAGGCGGCCCGTATAGTTGATGAGGGGGAAGCCCGCAAAGGCCCCGGGCAACCGGGGAAACACCCCGGCGGATTTGCCCGTTTCGCAGACAAGATAGCTGTTTTCAAAGCTTTGTATCTTTGTTTGGGATTTGCTGTAAGCGATGTCGCCCTTCAATACAAAATTTCGGGAGTCCACTTTTGTAACTATGGGATACATTTACTCTGCTGTCAATATGTGTATATAGTAAGATTAAGGAGAATGCCGATGTATCAAATTAAAACCCAGGTCTTTTTGAGCGGCAGCGATGTAAACGGACGGCTCAGGTTTGACGCCGCAATGGATATGATGCAGGATTGTTCTGTTCTGTGGACCGAATCGGAGATCGAATTCAAAAAATATCTTCTGGAAAATAATCTCATCATGATCCTGGTAAACCGTCAGGCCGATGTTTTGCGCATGCCCCTTTACAAAGAGCAGCTTACCGTTGAAACCTCAATATACGAATGTAAGGGCGCCTTTGGTATGCGTAATACGGTTATCTATGACGATAGTCATAAGCCCTGTATTGTCAGTTGGGCCACCGGGGCCTTTGTTGATATGAATACCGCGCGTCCCTTCAGGCTTCCCCCGGAAATTAATGATGCTATTGTAATCGATCCGAAAATTGAAATGGACTATGCGGGGAGAAGAATTGATGTACCGGAATCTTTGGACCTCTTGGCCGAAGATAAAAAGTTTCCATCGTTTGCTGTTACCTCATTGGATATAGACCTTAACCGGCACATGAATAACGGGCGCTATATAAAAGCCGCCATGAATTTTCTCCCCGATGATTTTACCATTTCCCGTTTCAGGGTTGAATACAAAAAGCCCGCCGCCAGGGGGGACTTGCTGTATCCTGTGGTTAAGCGCCCTAATCATGACAAAATTTATATACTTCTTACGGATAAGGAAGGCGGCCCCCACACGGTCATGGAGTTTACCACGGCTTGATCCTTTTTCCTTTTTCGGCTACCTTAACCATGTTGAGTCTTAAATCAATTTTGGAGGAAGGAATGATGAAAAAGTTGTTGGTACTTGCCTTGGCTCTGGGCCTGGCGGTTTCCGCCTTTGCGGGCGGGAAAAAGGACGCGGGATCGGCTGCGGGGGGAACATCCTCGGCTGCTGATGTCAAGGTTGGGTTTGTGTACATCGGTTCGATTCACGATGAAGGCTATACCCAGGCCCACGACAAGGGACGGATTGCCGTCGAGGCTTTGGGGGTCAAAACAGCCTATATCGAAAATGTGGCGGAAAACGCCGACTGCGAAAAGGCTATCCGGGACCTCATCGACCAGGGCTGTAACGTGATCTACACCACCAGCTTTGGCTTTATGGACTGGACCATCAAGGTTGCCGCAGACTTCCCCAATGTGAAGTTCGGCCACTGTTCGGGCTACAAGACCGCCCCCAATGTTTCTACCTATTTTGGCAAGATCTTCCAGGCCCGCTACCTTGCGGGTATCGCCGCGGGTTACAAGACCGAGAAGAACAAGATCGGCTATGTGGCCGCCTTCCCCATCCCCGAGGTTATCCGGGGGATCAACGCCTTTACTTTGGGGGTCCAGTCGGTGAACCCCAACGCCTCCGTGGAAGTGATCTGGACCAATACCTGGTACGATCCTGCGGTGGAGAAACAGGCCGCCCTGGAACTGCTCAACAAGGGCGTTGATGTGATCGCCCAGCATCAGGATACCACCGCCCCCCAGATTGCCGCCCAGGAACGGAACGCCGCCGCCATCGGTTACAACGTGTCCACACCGGACGCCGCGCCCCGGGCCTACCTTACCGCTCCCCTCTTCCATTGGGACGTTTTTTATGTTGATGATGTAAAGCACGTCCTCACCGGTGACTGGGCTTCCCGCGCCTATTGGGAAGGTTTCAGCAATGGGACTGTCACCCTGGACACCCTTACCGCCAATAACGATCCCCGCACGGCTTCTGCGGTTGCGGCGGCCCAGGCAAAAATTATTGACGGAAGCCTCGCGCCCTTTACCGGACCCCTCACCGATCAGAGCGGCGTCGTAAAGGTTGCCGGCGGAGTCAAAATGACCGATGAGGAAATCTGGAACATGGGCTGGTTTGTCAAAGGGGTCATTGGGGTAATTCCGCAGTAATACTAAGGGGGCTTAAGCCGGGATCAAAACACCATGCCTTATATTGAAATGCGGCACATTTCAAAGCGCTTCGCAACGGTGCAGGCAAATGACGATGTGGGCATGGATGTAAACCGGGGGGAGATACTTGCCCTCCTCGGGGAGAATGGTTCCGGTAAAAGTACTCTGGTTAATATGCTCTCCGGGATTTATCTGCCGGACGCCGGTTCCATTTATGTGGGCGGCGTCCGGCAGTTTTTTAGATCCCCCCATGATGCCATCGCCGCGGGGATCGGGATGGTGCATCAGCATTTCAAACTTATTCCGGTGATGAGCGCCTGGGAAAATATCAGCCTGGGCGAAAAGAAAAAGGGAATCAGCGTAAATCCATTTATCGAAAAGAAAAAAATAAACGATAAAATTACTGAAATAGAAAAACGTTTTGGCCTTTATGTGGCGCACAATAAAAAAATTTACGAAATGTCGGTCAGCGAAAAACAGACCGTAGAAATTCTCAAGATTCTTTACCGGGGAGTAACTACCCTGATCCTTGATGAACCCAGCGCGGTACTCACCCCCCAGGAAACAAGGGGGCTTTTTGCCATGATGCGGAACATGAAGGAAGCGGGCTGCGCCATCATCATTATTACCCATAAACTCAACGAGGTGATGGAAATCAGCGACCGGGTAACGGTGCTGCGGAAAGGGAAGGCCGTGGGGACCGTCAATACCGTTGACACCGATTCCCATGAATTGGCGGAGATGATGGTGGGGGGCAGCATATCCCTTGAGATACACCGGGAAGAACCGGCGCCTCAACAAAATCCCATGCTTGAAGTAAAATCCCTCAAGCTTGAAAATGCCGATGGTATTAAAGTTATTGATAATATGTCCTTCGCCTTATACGGCGGCGAGATTCTCGGCGTTGCGGGTATCGCCGGCAGCGGTCAGAAGGAACTCTGCGAGATCATCGCGGGACTCCAGAAGGCCGATTCGGGATCGATCAATTTTATGGGTGAAGAAATGCTGGGCCTTTCCCCCCGCGCCATACGGGAAAAGGGGATCGGCATGAGTTTTGTTCCCGAGGACCGGCTGGGGATGGGACTTGTGGCGGGGATGAGTGTTTCCGATAACATTCTGCTTAAATCTTACGGTAATACTGCTGGTGTTTTTGTTGACCGCACGGAAGGTAAGGTCCAGGCAGAAAATATCGTAACGCGTTATGATATTTCCACCCCCTCGGTTCAGCATATTGTGCGGAAACTTTCAGGCGGAAATATACAGAAGGTTCTGCTTGGCAGGGAAATTGAAATGCAGCCGAAAATTCTCATCACCGCGTACCCTGTCCGGGGGCTTGATATCGGCGCATCCTACAGCATCTACGATATGCTTAACGAACAGAAGAAGAAGGGTGTCGCCGTGCTCTACATCGGCGAAGATTTGGATGTGCTCCGTGAACTCTGTGACCGCATCATGGTGATCCACGGCGGCGCGGTGATGGATATCACGGATCCCCGCAGTTCTACTAAAGAAGACCTGGGGCTCCTGATGCTCGGGCAAAAGCCGGTGGCAGTATGATCCGAATAATAACCCGCGCTGAAGCTTCTCCCTTGAGGGAAAATCTGCTGCGCATAGCGGCGGTCATTGCCGCCCTTGTTGCTTCGGCGCTGATCATGATCCTGATTGGCTATAACCCGCTGGATATTTACGAAAAGATCCTTACCGGGTCTTTGGGTACGCTCTACCGTTTCAAGAATACCATCAACAAGGCAATACCTTTGGCGGCCCTTTCCCTGGGGACGGCAATCGCATTCAAGATGAAGTTCTGGAATATCGGCCAGGAAGGCCAGTTCTACCTTGGGGCATTCGGCGCTTCGCTTATCGCCTTTGCTTTTCCCAATATGCCTGCGCCGCTGTTGCTATCATTTATGTTTATCACAGCTTTTCTGTTTGCCGGCCTCTGGGCATTGATTCCTGCCCTGTTGAAGGCCCGTTTTTCCACCAGTGAAACATTGGTCACCCTGATGCTGAATTATGTGGCCGCCAAGTGGATCGGTTTTTTGCAGTACGGCCCCTGGCGGGACCCCGCGGGAAGCGGCTTCCCAAAAATCGCCCCATTCAGCAAAAACGCCATCCTCCCGGAAGTCCTGGGTGTTCATATCGGCTGGATCATTGTTTTGATCCTCGCAGTATTACTGTATCTTCTTTTGAAAAAGACCAAGCTCGGCTACGAGATCGATGTCCTTGGGGAAAGCGAAGCCACCGCCCGCTATGCGGGGATGCGTGTTCTGCGGATCATGATCGTTGCCATCATGATCTCAGGGGGGCTCTGCGGCGCAGCGGGGATGATGCAGGCATCCGCGATTGAGCGTTCCCTTTCGGATCAGCTTTCCGGGGGACTGGGTTTTACCGCAGTCATTACCACCTGGCTTGCCCGTTTAAGCCCGCCGGGGATCATCATCGTTTCCTTTTTGTTTTCCATGCTGATCCAGGGCGGAACTTTTTTACAAAGTTCCCTGCAAATTCCCGCATCCATTTCACAGGTGCTGCAGGGGATCATCATCTTCTTTGTTTTGGGTAGTGAATTTTTTATTCGTTACCGCTTGGTGTGGACAAAGACCGAACGCAGTAAAACTGATGGCCGGGCCGGCAGCGATTCCACCGCGATAGCAGGAGGCAAAAAATGACAGCCTTCCTCGGCGCACTCACACCTTTTCTGCAGACCGCATTGCAGATGGGAACCCATATTCTTTTCGCTGTCCTTGGTGGGATCATGTGCGAGAAGGTGGGGAACATGAACCTGGGTATCGAGGGGATGATGCTCCTTGGTGCTTCAATTGGTTTTTCCGCCGCCCTTGCAAGCGCAAATCCCGTTGCCGCCGTATGCGCCGCAGGTCTTGCGGGGGCATTCGGCGCTTTAATCTACGCCATCATCACAGTAACGCTGCGGGGCAACCAGGTAGTGACCGGACTCATCCTGACGATCTTCGGCACCGGGGTTTCGGGCTTCCTGGGTAAAAGCCTTGCGGGAAAGGCCCTGCCGGAATCCATATCCCGGGCCTTCGCGCCGGTCTCCGTACCATTACTGCACCGCATACCCGTCATCGGAACTATTTTCTTTGAACAGAGCCCCTATGTACTTGCGGGCATGGTTCTGGCCATCCTCCTCTACATTTATTTTCAGTATACCCGTGCGGGGATGAATGTCCGGGCGGTGGGGGAAGACCCCGCTGTGGCGGATGCTTCGGGCATACCGGTGAGCCTTTACAAGTACACCCATATTGTGGGCGGCGGTTTTTTATGCGGCGTGGGCGGGGCCTATCTCTCCCTTGTTTTTGTGCCCCGCTGGCAGGAGAACATCACCGCCGGCGCAGGCTGGATAGCGGTTGCGCTGATCATCTTCAGCACCTGGAATCCCCTGCGGGCGATTTTTGCCGCCTATCTCTTCGGCGCACTCAAGGGTGTGGGCTTCAAGTTTCAGAATATTGACATCTCCCTTTTCGGGAAGCGGATAGTTTTTTATCCCCAGCTTCTTGACATGCTGCCCTATCTTGCAACCATTCTGGTGCTGGTTCTTATTACCCGCAAAAAACAGAAGAAGTATCAGCCCCCTGCGGGGTTGGGGACGCCCTATTTCCGGGAAGAAAGATAAAGCGCAGAGGGCGGATGTTGAACGCGGGCCTGCTTCAACAGGGCGGCATGGGTCGAGTATTACTGATTTCCATTACCCACTCCCGTACATTCCGGTGTATAATCCCTTCCCGGCTAAAGTTGAATTCGTCCATGCTCAGTACGTACTTGGGGTAATTGTCCCGGATATCAAGCAGAGGTTCAAATTCCCGTGCAATTGTATCCGGCGAAGCTAAAAGATAGGCAACCTGAACATATATTCGTTCCCCCTGCTTTTCTCCCACAAATTCAATCTCTTTTTCATCTGCTTTGCCCACAGTAATACTGTAGCCCCGGCGGCGCAGTTCCATGTAGACGATGTTTTCCAGAATCAGATTGATATCAATAGCGTTCCTGCCACAGACCGCCGCACCCAGACCGTGGTCCGCAATATAGTATTTCTCGTTAACCCTTAAGATTTTTTTACCCTTAAGATCCTGCCGCCTGGCCCGGTAAAACAAAAAGGCGTTTTCACAGGCTTTGATGTAATTCAGGATAGTCTCCGGCGCAACCGTACGGTTTTCACTTTTTAAGAATTTTGACAGGCTGGTGGCGGAAAAGGGCTGACCCGTGTTGGACATCACGTAGAGGATGATCCGTTCCAGGAGGTCCACATCCCGGATATTATTGCGCCTCATAATATCCTTCAAGACCACAGAATTATATACATCCTTTAGATACTGATTCGAAGCCGCCTCTTCAAATTGCAGATTATGCAGGAAAGGCATTCCCCCCAGGGCAATGTATTTATTAAAGGCTTCACTTTCTGTTATAAGAGGGTTTTGGAACCGGTAGAGCTCCAGAAATTCGCTGAAAGAAAAGGGATAAATGGTGATTTCCACATAACGGCCGGCCAGATAGGTGGCCAACTCCCCGGAGAGAAGGGCGGCATTGGACCCGGTGATGTAAATATCCGTATCAAAACTCACCCGCAGGGAGTTGACGCATTTTTCCCAGTCCGCTACCTCCTGAATTTCATCAAAAAAGAGATAAACCTTCCCCTTTATACCGGCAATTTTCTTCTTAAGATGATCGTGCAGGGCCTGGGCAGTACAGAGGGGGGCATATTCCATATCTTCAAAGTTGAAGCTCAGGAAATTGCCGGGCTTTACCCCCTGGGTAATGAGTTCCTCCTGAATGAGCCCCAAAACAACCGATTTACCGCAGCGCCGTATCCCGGTGATAACTTTGATCAGATCCTTGTCGATAAAGGGCAGGACCCGTTCGATATAAACATTCCGTCGTACCATAACTTGATAATACAACACTTATAACTGATAATCAAGAGAAAAATTAAAATTTAACGGATATAACCATTAAAAATCTTATAAATCAATTTTTATCAGTTATAACTGATAAAAATTAAATATTTTCAATTTTAGCGGTTATATCTTAACTGAATTTTTTCCCCCCTTTGATGGCTTCTTCCCCCCTTCCAGTCCCCCAATCCCCTTAACTTTTTCAATTTCGTCCCGGATGGCGGCGGCCTGCTCGAATTCGAGGTTTTTGGCGTGTTCCAGCATTTCCCCTTCCAGGGCGCGGATAAGCTGCTGCCGCTGGGCGGGGACCAGCACGTTGTAGGACCGTTTGAGGACTTCGATGGAGGTGGCTGCGGCGTCCTGTTCTTCCTCGGCGTGGCGGGTAAGGATGTCGGCGATGGCCTTTTTCACCGTGGTTGGGGTGATGCCGTGCTTGTTGTTGTAGTCCATCTGGATTTTCCGCCGCCGGTCGGTTTCGGCAATCGCGAGGCGTATGGCGTCGCTTTCCCGGTCGGCGTACATGATCACCTTTCCGGCGGCGTTCCGGGCCGCCCGGCCTATGATCTGCACGAGGCTCGTGAGGGAACGCAAAAAGCCGATTTTGTCGGCGTCCAGGATGGCGATAAACGAGACCTCCGGCAGGTCGATCCCTTCCCGCAATAAATTGATCCCCACCAGAATATCGAAGCCCCCCTGCCGCAGTTGGGTGAGGATCTCCACCCGCTCGATGGTTTCAACTTCGCTGTGGATGTACCGCACTTTGAGCCCCAGGCCGGAAAGGTAATCGGTAAGATCCTCGGCCATCTTTTTGGTCAGGGTCAGGATCAGGGACCGTTCCCCTTTGGCGATCCGGGCGCGGACCTCGCCGTAGATGTCTTCCATCTGGCCCTCGCTGGGGCGGACTTCGATTTCCGGGTCCAGAAGGCCCGTGGGGCGGATCATCTGCTGGACGATCTGGCTGGACTGCTCGGTTTCGGTTTTTTGGGGGGTGGCGGAGACGAAGATGGTCTTGTCCAGCCGGCCCACGAACTCGTCGTAGCGCAGGGGCCGGTTGTCCAGGGCGCAGGGCAGGCGGAAGCCGTAGTCCACGAGGCTGGTCTTGCGGCTGCGGTCTCCCGCGTACATGGCCCCGATCTGGGGCAGGGTGACGTGACTTTCGTCAATGAAGGTGAGGTGCTTCTTTGGCAGGTAGTCGATCAGGGTGTCCGGGGCGTCCCCGGGTTTGCGGCCCGCCAGGGGCGCGGAGTAGTTCTCGATGCCGGGACAGTAGCCCATCTCGGTGAGCATCTCGATGTCGTACTCCACCCGTGTCTTGAGCCGCTCGGCCTCCAGGAGCTTCCCGGTACTTTTGAGAAATTCCAGCCGGTCCGCCAGTTCCTGCTTGATACTGTCCAGTGCGTTGCGGATCATGTCTGCGGGCATGACGAACTGCTTGGCGGGGTAGATCAGGGCCCGATCCAGCTCTTCAATTACGTGACCGGAAATGGGGTCGAAGCGGCGGATGCGCTCCACCTTGTCCCAGTCCAGGTCCACCCGGTAGGCCTCTTCGAGGTATGCGGGGTAGATTTCCAGGGTGTCCCCCCGGCGGCGGAAGTTGCCCCGTTCCAGCACCGCGTCGTTCCGCTCGTACTGGAGCTCGATAAAGCGGCGCATCAGGGCGTCCACGTCCAGGGTGTCCCCCACATTAAAGGTGGCGGTCATCTTCTTGTAGACTTCGGGGGTTGCAAGGCCGTAGATACAGGACACCGTTGCCACGATGATCACATCCTCCCGCTCCATCAGGCTCCGGGTGGCGGAAAGCCGCATCCGTTCGATTTCATCGTTAATCGATGCGTCTTTTTCTATATAAAGGTCCCGGCTGGCAACGTAGGCTTCGGGCTGGTAGTAATCGTAGTAGGAGACGAAGTACTCCACGGCGTTGTGGGGGAAAAATCCCTTGAATTCCCGGAAAAGCTGGGCCGCCAGGGTCTTGTTGTGGCTGACGATCAGGGTGGGCATCTGCACTTCCTCGATGATCTTCGCCATGGTAAAGGTCTTGCCGGAACCGGTGACCCCCTGCAGGGTCTGGTACTTGGCGCCGTTTTTGACGCCCCCTGCAAGGGCCGCAATGGCCTCACCCTGATCCCCGGCGGGCTGGAAGGGGGATACTACTTTAAATGGATGCATGGGTAACTATAACATGGGACACCTGTTTGGGGAATGAGCAAGGCTCCCGGCAAACCGGGCTTACTTTTGGGAGGCTATTGTGATATCTTATGGAAGTATGGGTAGCATGAAAAAAGTTTTGGCAGTGACCGTGCTGATTATGCTCTGCGTGATAGCCTCCTGCGCAACGGCCCCCTCCGCCGGGACAGCCTCCCTGTCTGCGCCGCTGTGGGTGAGTGACAGGAACGCCGCTTTTCCCGACAGCCAGTGGCTCTGCGTGGTAGAAAGCGCAAAAGACAAGGATACCGCTCAGGGCGCGGCGATGAACGCCCTGGCCCGGGTGTTTCGTACCGATATTCAGGGAATAACCAATGCATACCAGGAATTTGCCGCGGTAGCGGCTTCTTCGGGGAAAAAAAAGATCGCCGCCTTTACTGAAAACCGGGAATTTGCCCAGGAGGTGACCACCATAAGCAATATTACCGGGCTTATCGGGGTGCAAAGTGATGTCTGGACAGCCCCTGACGGGACGGCCTATGCCAATGCCCGCATGAACCGGCGGGAATGCGCAGCCCGGTATTCGGCGATGATCAGGGAAAACGAAGGGGTTATCGGACTTTTAAAGGAAGATGCGGTGAATGCGCCCGGAACCTTTGACGCCTATGAAGACTTGAAATTTGCCGTCACTGTGGCGACGGTCACCGATTACTTCCAGAGCCTTTTGGAGGTGCTTGACTCCGGGGCAATCTCCCGCCGCCCGAATTACGGCAACGCTGATACGGTCCGCCTGCTTGCCCAAAATGCCGCCCGGTCCATCGTTATTACGGTGCAGGTTAAGGGGGACGCCGGCGGACGGATTACCACGGCCTTTACCTCATTCCTTGAAAACAAGGGGTTCAGGACAAGCGCCGCCGGGGTAAATTCCTATCTGCTTTCCGCGGTGTTTCAACTGGAAGATGTTGTGCTGAATAATCAGACCAATAAATTTGTGCGTTATGTGCTTAATACATCAATTACCTATAGTGATGGGAAAGAGGTGTTTTCCTGGTCGGGGAACGGCCGGGAAGGCCATGTCACTGAATCGGAAGCCCGCCAGCGGGCTCTTCGTACTGCCGAGGCTGCGGTCGGGACGGGGGCCTTTGCGAAAGAGTTCAACGAGTATCTTGATTCATTGTTGAAATAGAAAGTCAGGACCGGTGGTCCGGGGCTTTTTATATATATGTCCATTAATGTTGATTCGTTAACAGGATAAAAAATTGAAGGAGAACAGAATATGAAATCTGTCAAGAAAATGGTGATGGTATTGTTCGCGGCAGCCGCGGCAATGGGTGTTTTTTCAGGCTGCAAGTCAACCGACAGCGGGGCTACAGCGGATCGCATTACGCTTCAGTCAACGGCTAATGTGCAAACCATAGAACATAAGGGGACCGCATTGGGGAGAAATGAGCTGCCCCAATGGCTTGCGGAATGGACGGACCGCGGGGTGCCCGGTGTCGAGTCCCTTGCGGACTATAAGGGCAAGTATTGTATCGTCGCCGATGAACGGGGAGCGGAGCTGCAGCAGCTTCTTACCTGGGTGAACAACTTTAACGCCCAGCAGCAGATAGGCGCCCAGATTCAAACACGGGTGGCATCGGTGTTTAAGGCCAACGAGAGCAAGGTTCCCGACAGCGCCGATTCTCAGCGTAAATACAGCAACGCTATCAACACCCTGGTAAGCGCCACCTATACCGGCGCCCGCAAGGAAAGCGATTGGTGGGTACACCAGCGCATAACCGAGAAGGGCAGGCCCGATGAGGTTCGGTATACCGCCTATGTCCTGTATTCCATAGACCGGAAGATCCTGGACCAGCAAATTGCAGATTCCATAGCCAAGATAAAAGACGGCACCCCCGAACTTGACCGTCTCTTTGATGAGATTACCGCCCAGATCCTCGAAAGCGGCTTGCAGTGGTAGGCGATTTTGTCTGCCGCCAACAGGCGGCAGACAAAATCGCTTGGAGTTTTGGCCGTAGGCCAAAACTCCACGACTAACTATTTTGGAGATTTGGAGATATAGATGATGAAAAATAGCAAGGTGACGGGTGTTTTGCACTTCGTATTTTGTGTTGCAGCTATGGCGGCCCTGGCAGCCTGCTCGTCCAACCCCAAGGTAAAGCGGGTGGATGCGAATACCGTAACCGATTTAAGCGGCTACTGGAACAATACGGATGTCACGATTGTCTGCAACAGCCTGATCGCTGCCTGCCTTAACTCGCCGCGGGTGAGTCAGGAAATAGAGCGGACGGGCAGGCTGCCGGTGATCCTCGTGGGGGGCTTCCGCAACGACAGCGATGAGCATATCGATACTTCGATCATCTCAAGCACCATGGAAGTGGCCATCTTCAACAGCGGAAAGGCGGACTTTGTGGCCGGGGGCAGTACCCGGAACGAACTGCGGGCGGAGCGCCAGGATCAGCAGAGCAACGCCAGTGAAGCCACCGCCAAGGCCCTGGCAAACGAAACCGGCGCGGATTTTCTGCTTACCGGATCGGTAAAAACCATTGTGGACCGGGCAGGGAAAACTTCTACCCGCACCTATTATGTGACGGCGGAGATGTCCGGTATTGAGACCAATACAAGGCTGTGGATGGATCAGAATGCCGAAATCAAAAAGGTCATCAAAACCCCGGGTGTAAAATTCTGATTACGCGAAGGGCAGCGGGAATGGGTGTGTTAAAAAATCCAATTCTGTTTTTTTTAGTCCTGATCATGCTCTCCTCCTGCGCCACCGCTCCCTTCTCCCATGTCGATGGGGTATTACGGGATGGCGATTATGCAGAGAGCGCTGCCCTTCTCGAAAAACACAAAAAGAAGCTATACAAGAACCGGGACGCCATCCTGTACTATCTGGATAAGGGCCTCGTGACCCACTATGCCGGACAGTACCAGGATTCCTCGAAGCTTCTGGAAAATGGCGAGCGGGCAATCGAAGCGGCCTTTACCAAAAGTGTCACAGCGGAAATAGGTTCCTACCTCGTTAACGATACTGTCAAAGAATATGACGGGGAAGACTACGAGGATATTTATCTCAATGTCTTTAACGCCCTTAATTATTATCACCGGGGTAATATTGAGGATGCCATGGTTGAGATCCGGCGGATGAATAACAAGATTCGGTTCCTCTCTGCCAAGTACGGGGTAATCAAAACCAATCTGCAAGAAAAGGCCCTGGAGGAATCCGCGGAAATTCCTCCCAATGCTGATGCGGAGCTTCATTTTTCCGATTCAGCCCTGGCCCGTTATTTGGGGCTGCTCTTTTACCGCGACGCGGGCCGTTATGACGATGCCCGGATCGATCAGGAAGGGCTTAAGATCGCCTTTGCCAACACCCCCGATGTTTACACCCATCCCCTGCCTTCATCGATAGATAATGAGCTGGAAATCCCTGAGGGGAAGGCCCGGCTCAACGTGTTGGCCTTTGGCGGCCTTTCCCCGGTAAAGCAGGAAGAAACCCTGCGGATTCCCATTTCGTCTTCCAATTATGTGAAGATCGCCCTCCCTGTTTTGGTTGAAAGGTCATCACAAATTAAAACCGTGGAACTTGTTATTGAAAACGGCCCTGCATTTGAACTTGAACTGCTTGAGGATATTGAGGCGGTGGCCCGTGAAACCTTTAAGGAAAAACAGGATGTGATTTACCTCAAGACCGTAATCCGCGCAACCATGAAGGGGGTCACTTCCTCCGTCCTGGATGCCGCCGCTTCTTCCGATGAAATAGACGGCACTACCTCCCTTATCTTGAGCCTTCTCGGTTTTGGAAATAAAATTTTTGCGGAGGCAAGTGAACAGGCGGACCTCCGCATATCCCGGTATTTTCCCGGTAAGGCATATATCGGCGGCATTAACCTGGACCCCGGAACCTACTCCTTTACGGTTAATTACCGCGACTCATCAGGCCGCTCGCTTGCTTCTTTTCGACAGGAAAATATAATGATATATAAAGACAGGCTTAATTTACTGGAAGCCGTATGTCTGAAATAGGGGTGAGGGGCGGGCATGCAGGATCAACTTGTTCATAAGAATCTGGAGTTCATCAAAATACTGCCCGGCTGGGCGCAGGAACTTGCCAATAAATACCGATCCAAAACCACCAACCTCTACATTGTGCACGGGAACATTCGGGACTTTCTTCCCCATGAAATGAAGGAGGATGAATTTATCTTTGCCCGTGTCCAGGAGTATATTTCGGATGTGCTCTTTGGGAATCAGGATATTATCCTCTTTTATGATTATTCCATCGGGGTGACCTTTTGCACCGACGACATGGCCCGTGATTACATTGCCGCCATGCAGGCCATGTACCCCCAGGCAGAGCCTGAGGATTTTATTTCCTCGGACCCCAAGAAAAGTTTTTTCTATATGGAAAAATATTTCCTCTCCAAGATCCCCCGGAATGGCCGCGGCGCCCCCCGTGTGGTACTGATCATGGATTATGTGGAGTCGATTGTCCCCGCCGGGGATCTGATACGCCTTACCGAGGACGACCGCTACTGCATGGTGACGTTGAACCGCTGGGCCAATGATCCGGTTTTTACCAAAGGGGATGTATCCGTTATCCTGCTTACGGAAAATCTTGCGGACATTTTTTCCCGGCTGGTAAGTTCCCCCGCCACGGTAAAGGTGGGTGTTCCCTTCCCCGATGAAAAAGTGCGGGTCAGTTTTCTCCGCTTTAAGGAAGCCCAGGGGGAGCTTCTTCTTGAGCGGGGCCTGAATGCGGAGCGGGTGGCTTCCATCACCAGCGGCCTTAACCTGATGAACCTGAACCGGCTCGTGTTGGAGGGCTTCGAAGCCAACAATCCCTTGTCCCTGGAATACCTCCGCCAGAAAAAAAAGGAAATGATCGAAAACGAGGCCCTGGGGCTTCTGGAATTTATGGACACGGTCCACGACCTTTCCTATGTGTCGGGCCACGATTTTGTAAAGAAGCGCTTCAAGAGCGCCGCCCGGGCCATCAAGATGGGCCGCCTGGACGTGCTCCCCATGGGCTACCTGATTGCCGGTCCCGTGGGTACAGGGAAAAGTTTTCTCGTCAGCGCCTTTGCCGGGGAAATTGGCATCCCCATGGTGAAGTTCCGCAACTTCCGTTCCAAGTGGCAGGGGGACACCGAATCCAATTTGGAAAAGGTCCTCAGCATCCTTACCGCCATGTCCCCCGTAGCGGTGATGATCGATGAGGCCGACGCCTTCCTCGGCGACCGGGACCAGGACGGGGACTCCGGCACCAGTAACCGTGTCTTTGCCCAGATCGCAAGCTTTATGGGCAACACCGCATACCGGGGGAAGATCATCTGGTTCCTCATCACCTGCCGCCCGGACCTTATCCCCATCGACCTCAAGCGCCAGGGCCGCGCCGAGGAACACCTCGCCCTTTTTTACCCCGAAACCACTTCGGAGCGGGAAGCCCTCTTCGATACCCTGGTCCGCAAGCTTGACCTCTCGATCCGCAAATTCCCCATCAGCGATCTTTTCAAAAAATTCCACCACGAGTTTTCCGGCGCCGATCTTGAAGCGGTACTTATCCGCGCAAAGCTCCGGGCCGCCATGGAGGATCGCAGCTTTGTCACCCGTGAAGACATGGAGGAGGTGATGGGCGACTTTGTCCCCTCCGCCTACCCCCACGAAATCGAGCTGCAAAACCTGGTGGCTGTTCTGGAATGCACTTCCAGAGAGATGATCCCCAAACGGTTTCAGAATCTTGACCGGACCAAACTGGTCAAGGACATTCAAGAGATCAAGTCGCTGCTGGGGGAGCGCAACTAACTATTCAGCTTTTCCAGTTCAGCGCACACCAATCCCGCCAATTCCTCCGCAGCTTTACTAACTTCGACTAAGCGGTTCTCCTTTTCACTGCGCCGCTTTACTTCCACCGAAGGCTGGGGGAGGCTGAGGTTCTTGTCACCCACCACCACCCGGTAGGGGATGCCCAGAAGATCCGCATCGTTGAACTTTACGCCGGGCCGTTCGTTCCTGTCGTCCAGCAGCACTTCTACGCCGGATTTTTCCAAAGCGGCGGCAAGATCATCGGCGGCGGTTTTGATCGCCCCCTCGTATTTAATGGGGACGATGATTACATGGTAGGGAGCCACGGTCAGGGGCCAGATGATACCGGCATCGTCGTGGTGTTCCTCAATGACAGAGGCCAGGGTCCGGTCCAGGCCGATGCCGTAACAGCCCATGGTGGGGGTGCGGCTCTTGCCGTCTTCGTCCAGGTAGCTTACGTTCATGGAGGCAGTGTATTTGCAGCCGAGCTTGAAGATGTGCCCCAGCTCGTTGCCCTTTTTTTCGTAGAGTTCGCCGCCGCAGACGGAACAGCGGTCCCCGGCCTTTACGGTGCGCACATCGGCGGTGAGCCATGGCGTAAAGTCCCGGCCGTAGGCGGCGTGTTGGTAGTGCTTGTCCTTTGCCAGCGCACCGGTAACCGCATCGGAGATGGCGGTGACGGTCTCATCGGCAATGACAGGAATACTGTTGAGTCCCACGGGACCGGCGAAGCCCACGGGGGCTCCGGTGAAGCGCTCCACATCGGCGTCTGCGGCGAGGGTCACTTCACCGGCCTTGAGGAGGGCGGCGAGTTTGACCTCGTTCACATCCAGGTCGCCCCGGATGGCCACCGCGAAGAAGGCCGCGGGATATACGGCGGGCGCTCCCGGCGAGGGGCTTTTACGTTCCAGTTTGGAGCAGCCGGGGGCGGCGTTCAAATCAAGTTCCACATTCACCGCTTTATAGATCAGTGTCTTGATGAATTTTTTTGCGTCGGTCTTGAGAAAGCCGCAGAGTTCCTCAATGGTTTTAACATGGGGGGTGTCGATTTTTTCGATAGGGGGAACCGAAGCGGCGGCTGCCTTTGCGGCTTCAATGGAAGCGGGGGCGCTAAAGTCCGGCTTGCAGCCGGCCTTTTCCACATTGGCGGCGTAATCGCATTCTTTGCAGAGGAGCAGGGTATTGTCCCCGACTTCGCTTTCCACCATGAACTCTTCGGAGCCGCTGCCACCCATGGCGCCGGAATCGGCCTTGACGGGGATCACCGTAAGGCCGCAGCGTTTGAAAATCCGCCGGTAGGCGCGGCCCATCTTCTGATAGGTTTCGTCCAGGCTCTCGTCGTTGGCGTGGAAGGAATAGGCGTCCTTCATCACAAATTCCCGGCCCCGCATGACCCCGTAACGGGGGCGGATTTCGTCACGGTACTTGGTGTTTATCTGATACAGCGAAAGGGGAAGCTGGCGGTAGCTGGAAAGCTCGTCCCGGACGAGGCTCGTAAAGGCCTCTTCCGCGGTGGGGGAAATCACAAAGTCCGCGCCCAGTCGGTTCTTGACCCGGAGCAGGCCCTCGCCCATAGTTTCCCAGCGGCCGGACTCTTTCCAGATTTCGCCGGGGACCACCACGGTGGGCTTTATCTCCAGGGAACCGATGGCGTCCATTTCTTCCCGGATGATATTTTCAACCTTGCGGAAGGAGCGGAGACCCAGGGGCAGATAGGCGAAAAGGCCGTTGGCCAGTTTGCGGAGCATACCGGCGCGGAACATAAGCCGGTGGCTGACGATCACCGCATCGGCAGGAACTTCCCGCAGGGTGGGAATAAAATTCGCTGATACTTTCATTGCTGTTTTCATAAAACTGATCATACCCGGCTTAAGGGTCTTCTTGCAAGTGATCCCTTTAGATGATAATCTGATATACTATTAATATGAAGTTACCTGCCTTTCTTGACAACAAAGATTTTTACAAAAAGCTTTTTACCATCGCCATTCCCATCATGCTGCAAAACCTGGTTAATGCCTTTGTGAATATGATTGATACGGTGATGATCGGCCGTTTGGGGACCGTGGAGATCGCCGCTGTCGGGCTGGGGAACAATATCTTTTTTTTCTATATGATTATCCTGTTTGGTATCTGTTCCGGGGGTTCGATCTTTACCGCCCAGTTTTGGGGGAAGCATGATATTCCGGGGATACAGAAAAACGTGGGACTCCTCATGGCCATCAGTTTATGCGTGGGTGTGTTGTTTACCCTGGCGGCGGCGCTGATTCCCTACCGGCTTATTGGTATCTATTCCCGTGACCCCGAGGTGATTAAGGCAGGCGGCCTCTACTTAAAGTTTTTGGCCCCATCATTTCTCCCCTTTGCCATAAGCCAGGTGTTTGTCCTCAGTCTCCGTTCGATAGAAAAGGTGCAGGTCCCCATGATTACCACCGCCATCGCACTGTCGGTGAATGTGGTTCTGAATTATTTTCTGATTTTCGGTATCGGTCCCTTTCCCATGATGGGTGTTGCGGGGGCCGCCATTGCAACGGTCATTGCCCGCTTTGTGGAAACGGGCGCCCTGGTGGCGGTAAGTTACCGCCGCAAATACGCCATCGCGGGGAGCCTGCGGGAACTTACCGGCTTTAACAGTTTTTATTTGCGGCGTTTTTTCAGCGTTGCCCTGCCGGTGATCATCAACGAGATTATATGGTCCGCGGGGATCATCACCCAGAACATCATCTTTGCCCGGACCGGCACGGAGGCCATTGCCGCCTTTAACATTACCGGCACCATTTCCCAGCTTACCTGGACGCTCTTTATCGGCCTGGGCAATGGGGTGAGTGTGCTTATCGGTAAAAAAATAGGAGAGGGGGACCACGCCGCCGCCCGTGATTACGCCTCCCGGATCATCCGCTTTGCGCCCCTTGTTGCGGTGGGGGCTGTCTGTGTGCTTATTCCCATCTCCGCTCTGATCCCATTTATTTTTAATGTGAACGAGGGAGTGGTTGCCGCCGCTTCCCTCATGTTCATTATCCTCGCAATTTCCTATCCCTTCCGTGCATTTAACATGGCCATGGTGATAGGAATTTGCCGGGCCGGGGGGGACACGGTTTTCTGCGCGATCTACGATGTCGCTTTTATGTGGGCCGTGGCCCTCCCCGCCGCAGCCATTGCCAGCTTTGTCTTTCACGCCCCGGTGTGGCTTATCTACCTCCTGGTCCTTTCAGAGGAGCCCTTCAAATTTTCCGCCGGCCTCTGGCGCTACCGCAGCGGCAAGTGGCTCCACAACGTGACCGAAGGGCTGTCTTAATTACTTTTCCTGAAGCTGATGACGCCGTCTTTGCTATCCGCAGTAATACTGTCACCCTCTTTTATTTTCCCGGCGATGATAAGTTTTGCCAGCGGGTTTTCCAGTTCGCTCTGGATGGTCCGTTTGAGGGGCCGTGCCCCGAACATGGGATCGTAACCCCGTTCCGCGAGAAATTCTTTGGCGCCGGTGGTGAGTTTCAAATTTATTTTGCGATCCTCAAGACGGGCGGTAAGGCGGGTGATCTGTATTTCCACGATTTTACTGATCTCGTCCCTGCCCAGGCGGTTGAAGATCACCGTCTCGTCGATGCGGTTCAGGAATTCCGGGCGGAAGCTCTGCTTGAGGAGTTCCATCAGCCCATCCTTGATATCTGCGGAATTTTTCGCTTCCAGAATAAGATCCGAACCGAGGTTGGAGGTCTGTATGATGATCACGTTTTTGAAATCCACCACCCGGCCCTGCCCGTCGGTGAGGCGGCCGTCGTCGAGGATCTGCAGGAACACGTTGAACACCTCAGGATGGGCCTTTTCGATCTCGTCAAAGAGGATCACGCTGTAGGGCCGCCGGCGCACCGCTTCGGTAAGCTGGCCCCCCTGCTCATAACCCACGTACCCCGGAGGCGCGCCGATAAGGCGGCTCACCGAATGTTTCTCCCCGTATTCGCTCATGTCGATCCGGGTGAGGGCCTTCTCGTCATTAAATAAAAAGTCCGCCAGAGTTTTTGCAAGTTCGGTTTTTCCCACCCCGGTGGGGCCGAGAAAAAGAAAGGACCCCAATGGCTTTGCGGCATCGGAGAGTCCCGCCTTGTTGCGGCGGATCGCATCCGCCACGGCTTCCACGGCGGCGGCTTGTCCCACTACCCGCTGTTCCAAAACTTTTTCCAGATCGAGGTATTTTTGGAGTTCCCCGGAAAGCATTTTGGAAACGGGAATCCCCGTCCAGGTTGCCACCACCTGGGCAATGTCCTCCTCGCTTACCTCTTCCCGCAGTAATGCTGTTGTGCCTTGACCGTCAGCGCCTCCCCGCTTTTTTTCCATTGCATCGGTGAGGGCCTTGAGCTTCTGCTGCGCCTCGGGAATTCTGCCGTGCTTAACTTCCGCGGCCTTTGACAAATTGCCCTCCCGCTCCCAGCGGCTTTCTTCAATCTTTAATTCCTCGATCTGCTGCTTGATTTCCCGAATCCCCTGGATGTCCTTTTTTTCGCCATCCCAACGTGCCTTCATGGCGTCCCGTTCGGAAGTGAGGTCGGCAATTTCCTTTTCCAGTTTTCCCAGCCGGTCCTTTGAAGCGCCGTCTTCCTCTTTCCGGAGGGACTGCCGTTCGATGGAAAGCTGTAATAATTTCCGTTCCAGCTTGTCCAGTTCCGTGGGACGTGAGTCCAGTTCCATCTTGAGGCGGCTCGCCGCTTCGTCCACCAGGTCAATGGCCTTGTCCGGCAAAAAGCGGCTGGTGATGTAGCGGTCAGACAGCGTTGCTGCGGCAACCAGCGCCTCATCCTTGATCCGCACCCCGTGATGCACTTCGTAGCGTTCCTGCAGGCCCCGCAGTATTGCTATGGTATCCTCAACGGAAGGCTCCGCTGTGTAGACCTGCTGGAAGCGCCGTTCCAGGGCGGCGTCCTTTTCGATGTGTTTGCGGTATTCGTCGAGGGTTGTGGCTCCTATGCAGCGCAGTTCCCCCCGGGCCAAAGCGGGCTTCAATAAGTTTGAAGCATCGGTAGCGCCTTCGGCAGCCCCGGCCCCAACCAAGGTGTGGAGTTCATCAATAAATAAAATAATATTCCCATCGGCGGCCTGCACCTCGTGGATCACCGCCTTGAGCCGCTCCTCGAATTCGCCGCGAAACTTGGCGCCCGCAACCAGTGCGCCTAAATCCAGTGCCAGAAGCTTCTTGCCCTTGAGCCCCTCGGGCACATCCCCGGCAACGATGCGCCGGGCAAGCCCCTCGGCAATGGCGGTCTTACCCACGCCGGGCTCCCCGATAAGGACCGGGTTGTTCTTGGTGCGCCGGGACAGGACCTGCATCACCCGGCGGATCTCCTCGTCACGGCCGATCACGGGATCAAGTTTTTCCTGCCGGGCCAGAGCGGTCAGGTCCCGGCAATATTTATCCAGCACCTGGTACTTTTCTTCCGGGTTCTGGTCCGTTACGCGGGTGTTTCCCCGGACCTGCTTCAACGCCCCCAGAATGGCGTTCTTGGTAACACCGGCCTTCTTTAAAAGTTCCGAGGATTTGCCTTCCCCTGCGGCAATGGCGATAAGGATGTGTTCGGTGGAGACAAATTCATCTTTGAGGGAGGCCGCTTCGGCCTCGGCCTTGGCAAGGATCTTGGAGGCCGCGGAAGAAAAGTAAACCTGCGCCGCCTCTCCGTAGATTTTGGGATTCGCTGCGGCAAGCTCCTCGGTCCGGGCCGTAATGGCGGCCGCATCCCCCCCGATGCGCTCAATGATGGGCCCTACGATCCCGTCCTCCTGCCGCAGCAGGGCAAGGAGGATGTGCTCGGTCTCAACCTGTGAATGGTCGTCCTTCTGCGCAATGGCGGAGGCCGCGTTCAGGGCCTCCTGGGCTTTAATCGTCAGTTTTTCGTAATCCATTTTTTTACTTCCCTTTCTATAAGATACGAAAAGGGAGGAGGGATGGGCAAGCGGATTATCACGCCACATTGACGTTGCAAGATATATATTGTATGTTGTAAATATGACCGCCAAACAAGTGTAGGAGGTTAATGTGGTATATTTTTGTAAAATTTGGAAAGAAGGTAATATGTATTTAGTTCAGTTCCCTGATATGACAAATATCGTTACCGGCGGATTTTCCCACGATGAAGCTCTGGCTATGGCAAAGGAAGCCCTTGACGGGATACTTGCAACTGATGTGGCTCATGGGAATGATGTGCCGCCGCCGTCTTTTCAGGATGGTTATCCTGTTACGGTAGCATCCCATATCGCTTTGGCAATTCAGCTTCGTGAACTGCGGGGAAGCGACAGTCAGACAGCCATCGCTCAAAAGCTGGGCCTGTCTTATCAGGCCTATCAACGGCTGGAAAACCCGCAGAAGGCAAACCCCACCATAAAGACCCTGGAAAGGATAGCCCATGTGTTTGGGAAAGAATTAACTGTCCAGATTAGTTAAAGGAATTCACCCTGAAATCCCGGTGTTTGCCCTTTTATCTACTTTCCCTCTTGGCCTTCCTTGCCGCCTGTACGAGCCGGCCTGCCCTGCGCTTTGAGGAGCCGGTTCACGAAGCGCCGCCCATTCGCGAAGCCCCGCCGGAGGATTTCCCTTTTCCCGAAGAGACCTCCTCCGCCATAGATTTGGTCATTCAGCGGGTCAAACGGAACGGCGGTGATATAAAAAAATATTTTCTGTTGGACGGGGATTACCATATTATTATCAAGGCTGATATCCCCGGCAGTGATGACAGCGGGGCCGAATTCGAGGTGGTCTACGATCTGGAAAATGCCCTGCCATTAGATGGCTCCCGCCTTGCGGTAGATTTTTTGGCGGAAGACAAAAGTACCGGCCTGCGGCGGGAGGACAAACTCATCTGGACCGCCGGGGAAGATTCCGCAGGGATACTGCTGGGCTTTGACGACAATTACGAGGCCCAATGGGAAAATTACTTTGATCTCTTTGACCGCTACGGGGCCAGGGTTACCTTTTTTGTGCAGGGGGAGGGGCCCTTCTGCGCCGAAGCCCTGCGCCGTGGCCATGACATCGGCTTTCATACCCTCCATCATCCTGATTTGCGCAAAGTTTCCCGTGAGGTGTTTCTGGCCGAGACCCTCTCCCCGGTGGATGCTTTTCGGCAATCCGGGGTGGGTCTTTCGTCCTTTGCCTATCCCTTCGGCTTTTCCGAGCCCTGGATGCATGAAACCCTCGCCGGTTCCTTCGGGATACAACGGGGCTACGGCACAACCTTCCGCATTTATAATGAAGAGTCCCTCAGGGCGGGTTACATTTCTTCACGGGCCATTGACAATACGGTGATCAAAGATGATGAAGATTTTGACCGTTACGTGGCGCTCATGTTACGGACCGTCAAATTCCTGGGCGGGGACCACATACTCCCCCTGACCACCCATGACATTTCAGAAACCGCCCCCTGGGGCATTACCCCCCGAAGGCTGGAATACACCCTCAAGACCGCCCGTGACTTAAACCTGAAATTTTACCGTTACAGTGATTTTGCCAGATAATTATCTTCATGATTTTTGTGGTTTTCGGGATTCAAAATCCAACCACAGACCTCACGGACGGCACGGACAAAGGAAAGGATAGGAAAGCAGGAGTCTGTGAGGGTCAGTGTGGTCCGTCTATGATAAAAGTCAAGCACTTTTTTGCAAAAATGTTTGACTTTTCAACAGTTTTGTATAGGCAGCCAGCTTTGCCTCATGCTTTTTCGCGTCCCGTGCATAGTGATATTCCCCCTTCTTCAAC
>BOAV01000037.1 GCA_026002045.1 Spirochaetia bacterium
ACAGATCCGATTGTCCCATGAGAATAAAATTACCGGCCAGGGTGAATCTTCCATCCGGACCGGTAAAGACTTCGATTATCCCGTCAATCACGGGCATCAGCCAGAACACCGCATAATAAATAAATGCGGGGGTCATAAGGAGATAGGGAATAGCCTTGCGGCTGATAGTAATTCTCAAACTACTGTCCTCCCCATTCAATACAAAAAGATTAACCACAGAGCTCCCCCGCGATAGCGGGTTCTTCGGAGGTTTCACAGAGAACACAGAGGAGGAAAACAAGAAGATTTGAAATCCCTTTATTATTCTCAGTGACCTCTGTGTTCTTCCCTCTGTGCCCTCTGTGGCTATGTTTTAATTCTTAAGCGCTGCGCACTTGGCATCCAGATCACGCAGGAATGCGTCACCGGGAACCTGTTTTGTGTTCAGTACCTGATTAAGGGCGTCGTGGTACAACAGTTTTACTGCGTTCCAGTCCTTGTAATTTGCCGAAGGCACTCCGGACACAATGGTGTTACCGAGCATCTTGCTGCCGGCGGTCATTACCACGTCCCCCGAACCCAACAGGGGGGCAACCTCGTTGATGGGGCTGAGCATCCCGCCGAAGTTGGTGCACAGTTCATAGTTCACCTGGGGGGTGGTAACATAATCGATCCAGGCTGCCGCAAGGTCCGCATGGGGAGCGCCCTTGGGGACACCCCAGCACCATGCGCCGGAAGTAGAGCCCGCGCCCTTGCTGCCCTTTGGCGCCGCGCCGATAACCCACTGATTGGGGGCCGCGTTGTAGGCCACGCCGATGGGGCTCATGTGGGCAAAGGTCAGCCACACATCGCCGTTAATCATGGGGTCCGTGGGGGCGCTGTACTGGGTCTGTTCGGAATAGAAACCATTCCCCGCGGCTATGGTGGCAATAATGCCCAGCGCCTTTTTAAAGCCATCGGCGGCGAATTCAGGGAACTTTGCGCCGTAGGCCATCCCCATGCCGCCCATGGGATAGAGAAGCTGTGAACCCTGGGAGTTGGCGGGGAGCATGGTCTTGCCCTTCCCTTCGCCCCTGGCGATATTCACCGCCCATTCGGCGTACTGTTCCCAGGTAATGCCGTCCACAACGTTTTGCCGGGTCAGCCCCTGGGGCAGATATTTCAGGGCGTCCACACTGGCGGCCAGCACATACACATCGAAAGTATTGGGGATAAAGAGACGGGCGTTTCCCTTATTGGTGGTCTCGTCATACATCTTCGTAAGGGTGCTTCCCTTGTGGATCATGCCGGTAACATCTTCCACCCATCCGTTGTTCACATAGGGCCCCATACGGGAAGTATCCACATAGATCACGTCGCTGACGTAATTCTTTGTGGACTGCTCGCTTTCAATTTTCCAATATTTTGATGTTCATTTCGATGATTCCCATGGCCATTACCCCCACTGCGGTGGCCATCCTCTGGAAGATCGGCCTCTTTAAGGACGGCTGGATCAATTCCATTCTGATGGGCCTGGGACTGATGAAGACCCCTTTTCTGTTCATGAACGCCGAGGACTTTTCCGCATTGATCACGATCATCCTGATTGACACCTGGACCGTAACCCCATCGGTGATGATCATCCTTTCCGCGGGCCTGCAGGGGATACAAAAGGAACTGCGGGAAGCGGCCTATACCTTCGGTGCGGACAAATGGCGGATATTTAAGGATATCACCCTTCCCATTTTGCGCCCCTCAATAATGACCTCCGTCATTTTACGCCTCATCGGGGCGGTGCAGGTGTGGGCTATCGCGGTAATGGTATTCGGCCACGGCAAAGTTCCCTTTCTGGTGGAACGGATCGCCTTTTATGAAGATGTCATACCCGGAGTACCCACAAGCTCAAAGCTGGCCTTTACCTATTCATTTACCACCACCATAATAGTATTTCTGGTGACCATGGTTTATTACCGCATCAGCAAACGGGGATCCTGGCTGGAGGCCGCATAATGGATAAAACCGATGGACAAATACAGCATCATTCAAAAAGCGGTAATAACTATTTTGCTTGCCGGTATGGTTATGCTGGTGGCCATTCCCCTTTTGTATTTTACCACCTTCGCCTTTTCCAGCGCCGTAGAGGTAAGTGAATTTCCAAAACGGTTATTTCCAACAGCAACCCTGACTGTAAAAGTCGCCACTTCAAAAAATGGAGAGTTTGAAATCTTTCACGACAGGAATGACGGCCGGGGATACCGTTCGGTAATTACCAGCGCTGATGCGGCGCGGCTGGAGAATCACTTTAAACGGCAATACAATGTAGGGGTAAGCGGGAAACAACTGGTGGAAGATTTCAGTGCGGTTCATGAAAAGGGCCCCATGGAATTTACCTACCGGAAACAGATCCTCTATAACTTCAACCAGTTTTTTAAAATAGTAAACAATGCGGCTCCGGCCCTTAAAAACAGTATCATTGTTTCCCTCCTTACAATTCTGATATCACTTTCCCTGGGCAGCATGGCGGGTTTTGCCATGGCCCGGTACAAGTTCCCCTTCAAGGAAAAAATAAATTTAGGGATACTAGTGGTCAGGATGTTCCCGGTGGTGGGTATTTCCATCCCCATGGCGAAACAACTGATCCGTTTTGGCCTGTTTGATACCCAAATCGGCCTGGCTTTGCTTTATTCCATACCCAACATCGCCTTAACCGCGTGGATAACATCCAGCATCTTCATGGGCATCAGCCGGGAGCTGGAAGAGGCGAGCAAGATCTTCGGTGCAAATTCATTGCAGACTTTTTTTCATATCACCCTGCCCTTGGCATTTCCCGCCATGGCGGCAAGTTCCATGTACGCATTTAACACCGCGTGGAACGACACCATTTCTGCGTTGATTCTGACCAACCGCAACCAGACCCTGTCACTGGTGGTGTACAAGGCCATCGGGACTACCTCAAGCGGCATCCAGTACGCCGCCGCGGGGAGCATCATCCTTATCCTTCCCGCACTGGTGTTTACCTTTATTGTCCGCCGTTACATTAACCAGATGTGGGGCCACGCCCCTGCATAGGGGCACGACATTGTGAGCATAATCAAAAGGAGCGGTGTATGAGTTATCTGGAACTTAAAGATCTGAAAAAGCGTTACACCCACAACGGGCCTTTAATTGTTGATAATATGAACCTTTCGATAGAAAAAGGTGAGTTTATTGTTTTCCTCGGCCCCTCAGGCTGCGGTAAAACTACTACCATCAGAATGATATCCGGACTGGAAGAAGTTTCCGGCGGGGACATTCTGATTGAGGGGATGAGCATTTTGCAGAAAAAGCCCAAGGACCGGGGTGTCTCCATGATATTCCAGAGTTACGCCATCTGGCCCCACATGACGGTCTTCGACAATATCGCTTATCCTTTAAAGCTGCAAAAAATAAAAAAAGATGAGATCCGGCAGCGGGTACAGAAGGCTGCGGAAGCCACCGGTATTGAAGCGCTGCTTGATCGATACCCCGGACAGATGAGCGGCGGCCAGCGGCAGCGGGTAGCGGTGTCACGGGCCATTGTGATAAAGCCGAAAATATTTTTGATGGACGAGCCCCTTTCAAATCTTGATGCAAAACTCCGGGTCACCATGCGCACCGAATTAAAGACCATTCATAATAAAGAAAACTCCACTACCATTTTTGTCACCCACGATCAGGCGGAGGCTATGAGCCTTGCGGACCGCATCATCGTGATGTACCAGGGCAAGATCGAACAGATAGGCACCCCCATGGAGGTGTACCGTAATAGCGCTACTAAATTTGTGGCTTCCTTTATAGGAACTCCGCCGACTAACTTTTTCAATGTTACTGTTGAACAGTCGGATGATATATACACGGCGGCGGGCTCCGGCCTCAATTACAGGATACCCCATCCCTTAAATGATGCGCTGAAACCCTATGAACGAAAAGAAATTGTAATGGGTGTACGGCCTGAGTTTATTGATGCGTCCCTTAAGATGCAAAAAACCGAAGGCTACCTCTGTGATACGGAGATTGAGTTTGTGGAACCCCAGGGGAGTTTTTCGATCCTGATTGCCCATGTGGGCGAAACAGAAATAAAGATCCTTACTTCGGAACACATGGAAATACCGGTGAACACCAAGGTGTCACTAAACGTAAAGGATGAACTGGTGATGTTCTTTGATCCCGATACGGGACAACGGATTAGATAAGGCGGAGCAGCGATGATCGGCACACAGGAACAAATAAAAAGCAGTATCCATGCAATATACCCCGACTCCTCTGAAAAGGTGTATCAGGCGGTAAATGAGTTAATTGAAAAATGGCGGCGTGAACCTTTCCCCAAATACCGCCGGATAGATAATTCTGATGTGCTCATGATCACCTATGGGGATGCTATTCGCCGGAAAGGGGAACATCCCCTTGCGGTATTAAAGCAATGTATGGACGCGGAATTTAAAGACAGCATCACGGTCATCCATCTGCTTCCCATGTTTCCCTATTCATCGGATGACGGGTTTTCTGTTATCGACTTCCGCAAAATAAATCCCGATCTGGGAACCTGGGATGATATTAACAACCTTAACACCAATTATGATCTGATGTTTGACGCGGTAATAAACCACGCTTCCCGTGAGAGCGTCTATTTTAAGGGCTTTGCGGCGGGGGACAAGGCTTATAAAGATTTCTTTATTACCGCCGATCCCAATGGGGACTATTCCAAAGTAACCCGCCCCCGCTCCCTGCCGCTCCTGACTCCCGTGGAAACTGCGTCAGGGAAACAGTATATCTGGACCACCTTTAGCGATGATCAGATGGATTTTAATTACCAAAACCCTGCGGTGCTCCTTGAGATACTGGACATCCTTTTGCTCTATGCCGGCCGGGGCGCCCGGTTCATCCGCTTTGACGCCATCGGCTTTGCCTGGAAAACATTGGGAACCAATTGTATGCATCTGCCGCAGGTACACGAAACAGTAAAGCTGATGCGCGCGGTGCTGCAAAGCTGTGCGCCCCTCTGTTCTATTATTACCGAAACCAATGTGCCCCATGCGGATAATATCAGCTACTTCGGCAATGGTCATGATGAAGCGGCCATGGTCTACCAGTTTCCCCTGCCGCCCCTGGTACTATTTTCTTTTCTGAAAGGGGATGCCTCTCATCTAACTGAATGGGCCGCTTCGCTTGAGCCCACCACAGCCGATACGGCCTATTTCAATTTCTTGGCCTCCCACGACGGTATCGGCCTGCGGCCCGTAGAAGATCTGTTGAGTGATGCAGAGCGTGAACTCATGGTGCGGGAAACCCTGGTCCGGGGCGGGCAGATCGGTTACCGCAGTCTGTCGGATGGCAGTGAAGTCCCCTATGAACTCAACATCAATTACCTTGACGCCATTGCGGGGGACGAGGCGGATACACAAAGGCAGGCGCAGAAATTCATGGCCTCCCAGTGCATCCTCCTTTCGATGATGGGGATGCCCGCGATTTACTACCACAGCCTTTTCGGCAGCCGGGGCGATCCGTCAGCCTATAAACAGTCCGGGATAAAACGCCGCATCAACCGGGAAAAACTGGACGCCGATGTGCTGTTAAGCGAATTGCGTCAGAGTGGAACATTGCGGAATTTAGTTGCGTCCCGGTACAAGCAGCTAATCGGCCTGCGAAAAACACTCCCGGCCTTTCATCCCAACAATCTGCAAAGGGTACTGAATCTGAGACCGGAAGTTTTTGCCCTGCTTCGCGGTGAAGGGGCGGAACAGGTTCTTGTTTTGGTGAATGTCAGCGGCCGACCGGTAACGGTACAGTCTGATTTTGCGGGGACGGACCTTGTCGGCGGGGAAGGGTGCGGCTCAGTCGTTAATCTTGCGCCCTGGCAGTACCGGTGGATAGGGGTGCAGTAAGATGCATGCGTTCTCCAATAAAACAGCTTTTGGCAGTCCAAAAGAAAGGCAAGGCAGGGACGGGACTTGACCACATCTATAAAATGCTATACATTGTATATGAGGTACTACAATGGCACAGGTTAATATCCGTATTGACGATACCTTGAAGGATCAGGCGGACAGCCTTTTTGAAGAATTGGGGATGAACATGTCCACCGCCGTCAATGTCTTTATCCGCGAGGCCCTGCGGCGGGGTGCTATTCCCTTTAAGGTGAGTACTGAAAAGGATCCTTTTTATAATCCGGCAAATATAAAATGGCTTAAAGAATCAATTGAGCAGGGAAAGCAGGGCCATTATGTGGTAAAGACCATTGAAGAGCTGGATCGTTTGGCTGATGAGTAATATAAACTTTTTATCAAAGATATTGAGCGGAATAGCGATAGCGGTATAGGAAAGCCGGAAGCCCTGGCAGAGAATTTTTCAGGCTATTGGAGCCGTCGTATAGACGGAAAGAATCGTTTCATTTACCGTATCTTGGCTGATGGTTCTATTGAGGTTAACGCATTGCGGACCCATTATGGCGATAAATAATGGACTTGTGAGAGAACCCGGTTGGTTCTCTCACAAGTCTCGCAAAATGCAGAGCATTTTGCATTTTTCAGCGGATTTGTTCAATAACTGAAGTTATTGAACAACTCTAATAAGCAGGACGGAAATTGTGGCATACGTAAAAAATCTTTTCGACAAAAATTTTCTCGAATACGCCTCCTATGTAATTAAGGACCGGGCCATCCCCGATCTTGAGGACGGCCTTAAGCCGGTGCAGCGGCGCATCCTCCACACCCTCTTCGAGATGGACGACGGCAAGTACCACAAGGTGGCCAACGTGGTGGGAGCCTGTATGAAGTACCATCCCCACGGGGATGCCTCCATCGGGTCGGCGCTGGTGGTGCTGGCCAACAAGGAATTCTTTATAGACCGGCAGGGGAACTTCGGGAACCTCTATACCGGGGATGAGGCTTCCGCGGCCCGGTACATCGAGTGCCGGGCTACCGCCCTTGCCAAGGATATCTTCTACAATCCAAAGCTTACCGACATGATCGATTCCTACGATGGCCGCAACAGGGAACCGGTTCTTTTCCCTGCAAAGATCCCCGCAGTGTTGGTGATGGGTGCCGAGGGTATCGCCGTGGGTATGTCCACCAGGATTCTGCCCCACAACATCATCGAAGTGCTGGAGGCGGAAAAGGCCTGTCTGTCGGGAAAGAAGTTTCAGCTCTACCCGGATTTTCCCACCGGGGGCCTCGTGGATGTGTCGGACTACCGGGACGGAAACGGCAAGGTCCTGGTCCGGGCAAAGCTCGATACTTCTGACCCCAAGCGCATCGTCATCCGGGAGCTGCCCTTCGGTTCCACCACCGAAAGTTTAATCAACAGCGTGGAGACCGCCGCAAAGGCGGGGCGGATCAAGATACAGTCCATCAGCGATTTTACCACCGAGAACGTTGAAATCGAAGTCAAACTTGCACGGGGGGTTTATTCCGAAGAAACCGTGGACGCCCTTTTTGCTTTTACCGAATGTGAGCAGTCCATTTCAGTAAATCTTTTGGTGATCAAGGATAACCTCCCCGCGATCATGACCGTCACCGAAGTGATCCGGCATCACGCAAAGGCGCTGGTGAAAATTCTGACCCGCGAACTGGAACTGGAAAAGAAGGAACTCCAGGACAAACTCCACCTGCGTACATTGGAACGGATCTTTATCGAAGAACGGATCTACAAGGGCATCGAAAAGATGAAGACCGCCAAGGGTGTGGAGGATGCGGTGATCGACGGCTTCAAACCCTTCATGAATGAGATTGGGCCCCGCGGGGTAAGCAGCGAAGATGTGGAACACCTTTTGCGTATCCCCATCAGGCGGATATCACTGTACGACATCAACAGGGCCCGCACGGAGATGCAGGAGATCCAGGCCCGGATAAAAGTGATCAACGGACACCTGAAAAATATCGTTGCCTACGCAACCGGCTTCCTGGACGGGATCATTAACCGGGTTAAGGCCAATGAAGAAGTGGGAAAGGGCGCGCGGAAAACAAGGGTCGGCGCTTTTGACAAAATTGATGTGAAGGAACTGGTCAGGGAGGAACTGGAACTCAAGTACGATAACAAGACCGGTTACCTGGGAACCGCCGTTGTGGGTGAGACTGTGGCGGAGGTTTCCACCTTTGACCGGATTCTGACCATACGGCAGAACGGGACCTGGTCCGTGGCGGATTTCCCGGAGAAGGCCTTTATCGGCCCCGGCGCCTGGTGGATCGGGGTTGCGGACAAGGATGTCCTTTCCGGCATTATTTTCACCATCATCTACAAGGAGAAAGATACTGCCTATCCCTGTATTAAACGCTGTGTTATTGACGGGTGGATTATGAACAAGGATTATTCCCTGGTTCCCGATGGGGCCGTGGTGCTCCACGTGGACACCCGCGAAAAGTTCAGTTTTACGGTGCGTTATGTACCCAAGCCGCGGCTCAAGATAACCCAGGAAGTATTCAAGGCCCAGAATTATTTGGTGAAGGGGCTCAAGGCCGGAGGGGTCAGGCTGGCGCCCCGTGAAGCCGCCGGTGTTGATGCGAAGTAGGTTGTGGAGAAAAGTATGGAAACACAAAACATTAATTCTGAAAATAGTAATACTGTTGACAGCGGTATTATCTTTGATACCACTTCGGGAATTCCTGAGTCCGAACAGCGGGAAATCCTTGCGGGGATAGAAAGTATTACTGCACAGAGCAGGCTCTCCCTTTCGGAGGAACAGAGGAATTCGCTTGTGCAGGGCTCGATACAGGCGAAGCGGGGGGGCGGTGGTTTTCCCCTCATTGTGAATATAGCGGCCCTTTTATTGCTTGTCGGCGCCGTTTTTATCCTTTATTTTTTTCATAACAAAGATGAAGTGCAGATCCGGGAGGGGAGGGCGGGTTACAATTCCGCCGAGCGGGCGCTGATTCAAGAAATACGCCGGGAAACCGCACGGGAACTTGAAGAAAAGGAAAATGAAATTGCCCTTATCGCTGCCAAGCTTAGCGGGGTTGATACGGAACTTCAGGAACTCTACTCCAACAACCAGGAACTGAGCGCAGAACAGCGTGCGGTGGAGATGAATCTCCAGCGGCTCCAGGAAGAATACCGCAGCAGCCTGGGTTCCCTGCAGAACGAACGGTCCCAGATTCTGGAGGCTTCCCGTGCCAGGGAGGCAAGCCTCCGCGCACAGCTTGAGGAGCGGACCAGCGAACTCGCCGCCGTATCTGAACAGAGCCAGGCTGCCCGCAGCGAACTTGATCGGCTCACCAGCGATACGGAAAGGGCCGCCGCCATAGAAGCCCAACTCAGCGCCCACTATGCAGCGGCGGCGGTGCAAATTTTTTCGAATAATCTCGACGCCGCAAAAGCATCGATTGAAAAAATGCGTGAATTTCTCAATACCCCTTCTTTCCAAAGCATCCGTATCTTCCAGGATCGGAAAGCGCTGTACCTTACCTCCGTTAACGCCCTCAAAGAGATGATCGATAAAGCGGAAGAAACCGAGGATGCCCTGGCCGCAGGTAATGCGGAATATGAAGATCGTATCGAACTTTTACAGAACCAAAAAGATGAATTTGAAAAAAGAACCGGTGATCTGGATCGGGATTTGAAGGCCTCTGAAACCCGCATAAACACACTGCAAAGTCAAGTTTCCGGTCAGCAGCGGACTTTGAATGAGCGGAACAGTACCATCACTAACCTGCAATCCGAAAACACCGCCTTAACCCAGCGGGTGACGGCAGGAGAAAACACCATTACCGAACTTCGCGCCCAGAATACGGAACAGGCGGCAAGCATTGAATCTCTTAACAGCCAGCTTGCCAATATACGGCAAACCCTGCAATCACTTTCGCAATAGACGGCAAACCTTATTTTGTTTTCATCACCTCAACGCCGTCCCAATCCGCCGGGGGCGGATTGGTTATGTAGGCGGCGCAGCGGTTAAAGAGGTTCCGGGCGTTAAAATCGTCATTCAACAGTGTTACTACTTCGCGGAATTTTTCCGCGGCTTCCCGGAAACTGCGGCGGTAGTAAAGCTCCATCCCCTGGTTATGAACAGCCCAGGCCTTTTCTTCATTGGGGGTAAGATTCCGCTTAACCGTGTAAATTTTGACCCCCCTTGTTTTACCTTTGACCGCTACCGTATCAATAAGGCGGTAATGGAGTACCGCATCCGGGGACTTTTGCAGCTCCGCGTACAGTGTTTCGGAGATCAGAATTTCTGCGTGGTAGGTTTTGGTAAGCCCCTCCATACGGGACGCCAGGTTTACCATGTCCCCGATAACCGTGTAGTCCATCTTCCGTTCACTGCCGATATTGCCCACGGTCACAGTCCCGTAGGCGATCCCGATGCCGATATGGAATTCCGGCTGGCCTGCGCTGCGCTGGTACTCGTTAAATTTTTTCAGGGCTTCGATCATGTCAAGGCCGGAGAGAACCGACTGGAGGGCGTCATCCCCGTGTTTCACCGGGGCGCCCCAAAAGGCCATGATCGCATCCCCGATATATTTGTCCACGATGCCATTGCGGTTCATGATGATGTCCACCTGGCCGGAAAAGTAACGGTTCAGGGATTCCACCAGTTTATCCGGGGCATTGGAGAAGGACTCCGATATGGTGGTGAAGCCCCGGATGTCTGAAAAGAGGATCGAAAGTTCCCGGTTATCCCCCACCAGCATGGATTCGGGGGCGGCAAAAAATTTATCGATTAGATCTTTGGGAACATACTTCTGGAAAATTTGCCGGATGCGCTGTTCCTTTTTACCCGCAAGTACCGCCTCGAAGGCGTAACGTTTGATCTGTACCCAGGCCTTTTCCAGTTCGCCGATCATCAGATTAAAAGTATGGGCGAGGGTCCCGGTTTCATCCCGGTATTCAACTTCCACCCGTGAAGAAAGATCCGCAGAACCGATAATGCCGTTCATGGCTTTTACCATGCGGTTTAAGGGCCCGGTGAGGAACCGGGAAAAGAAGAAGAGCAGTATCACTGCGATAAGGGAAGATGCAATCAGCATGATAATGGTCCGGGTGGTGATGGCGTCCGCTTCCCGATAGAAGGCGGCCCGCTCTTCGGAAAGGATAATGTGCCAGCCAAAGGGGGTAAAATAAAAGGCCCGGAAAACCCGGTCTCTGCCGCCGATGGATGCCTGCAGAAGCCCTTCGGTTTCTTCATTCAACTGTGCAAGGAGACCGAAACGTTCCGCATCCGGGATGGACAGCGCCGAGGTTTCCATGGCGATTTCACCCGCGTCATTAATGGCAAAGATAATTTCGGTATCGCTTAAAATAATGCTGTGGGCATATGATTCTACTGCGTTCTTTGCGGCGGCAACCATATCGGCGTTTCCCGCATAGCCATTCTCCACCAACAGGGCCCATTGGTTTTCGGTATAATTTTTCAGCTCCCCTGCCTTAAAATCGAAGAATTGCCGGGTTACTTTATTTATGCCCTTGAGGGCCGTAAAGTAAGACGCCGCCTCCGCAATACAAAGGGTTGCAATGATCAGGGGAAGTACCACCAAAATGATCTTCAAGCGAATCTTCATAAAATTAGTCTATGCAAATCATCGGGAAAATACAAGATCAGAAAACACCCGGCCTTTTGGAGTGAGACAGCCCATGACTTTTTCATAGGGGAGGATCACCTCAATGGGGCCATAGGCATAGGGGGCTATCTCATAGATGTTCCAGAGGAAGCCGAGCCCCTCCGGTGAAAGAAAAAAGTTATCAGGAATGTTTACGGTTTCCTCAAAGAAGCCGCCTTTGGTAAGGGGCTCCCCGTCTTTGAGTTCCCGCATGTTCCGCAGGGCCTCTTCGATCCGGGCGAGAACAAGGGGCCGTGCTTCCGTTTTGAGGATATCATCAAGGGTGAGCCGCTTTGCCACGGCAGGATCGATGACAAAATAGTCTATCAAAAAATTACCGTGGGCGCCCCCGGTGTATTCGTACCAATCACGGCGGATCACCACAAGCTGCGCCGTGTAAAGATCGGCCTCAAAGGCCTCTTCGTAGACCCGGCTAAAGACCGATATTCCCCAGTCAGGGTTCCGCTCAAATTCTTCTTTCCCCTGCCGGAACTCCTTCTCCATGTCGGCAATGAATTTGTCCGCATAGTCCTGCGGATCCATGCCGTCATAGAACAGTGCCCGGAAAAGTCTTTGCAGGTTTGGGTTCACCCCGTCCGGGACATCGATCAGGTTAAGCCGGATGTGCATGTTTGGCAGATCCCATTCCACAGGGCCATCCGCTTTCCCTTCATAAAGGGGGATAAGCCGATCCTCGATGTGGACTTGCAGGGAACCGGTGTTTTCGGTTTTGAGAACCGGCGCAGTTTTACAGGAAACGATCAGTATGAGACAAATCAGCGGCAAAATTTTTTTCATATCTTAACTATGATGAACACTTGGGCCTTTGTCAAATTCCGGAAATTCTGATATAATGAAACCCATGGCCCATAAAGAAGAGTGGTTCAACGATGAAAGTTTTTGGGAACAGTACGCCCCCGTCATGTTTGACGAAAAACATTGGGCGGAGGTTCCCGATGTGGCCGACGGCGTCATCCGGCTTGCCCGGCTCAAAGGCGCGTCACGGATTCTGGATCTTTGCTGCGGTTTTGGACGGCTGACCCTGGAGTTTGCCCGCCGGGGCTTTGCCGCAACCGGTGTGGATATCACCGAATCTTATCTTAAAACCGCCCGTGAAGACGCGATTTATGAAAACCTGGATATTGAATTTACCAAAGAGGATGTGCGGGATTTCAGGCGGCCGGAATTTTTTGACGCGGCGGTGAACCTCTATATTTCCTTCGGATATTTTGCCGACCCATTGGACGACAAAAGATTTATTCAAAATGCCTATGATTCCCTTAAAAGGGGCGGGACCCTTATCATTGATACCCTGGGAAAGGAAATTGCCGTCCGGGATTTTGTCGAATCCGAATGGTTTGAAAAGGCGGGGTTTTTTGTCCTCACCGAATATGAGGCGATCGATTCCTGGAGCAGCCTAAAAAACCGGTGGATTATTATAAAAGACGGCAAGCAGATTGAACGGACCTTTACCCAGCGTTTATACTCCGCAGCGGAACTACGGAGCCTTCTTTTTGAAGCGGGTTTTGCTGAGGTGGAAATTTACGGCGACTGGCATGAAGCAGTCTACGATAACTCGGCGGAAAGGCTGATTGTTGTGGGAAGAAAAAGCCGTTAAGCTTTTACACTATTGCTGTTTCGCAGGTTCCCCTGCTTTTACCCCGCCCATGACAAACCATGCAATAAGCATACAAACTCCGCCAAAGATAAAAATACCCGAATAGCCGATCAAATCAATAAGGGCTCCGGTTATGGGAGGGGCGAGTATGGATGCGCTTTGACTGAAGGTATAGTAAAGCCCGGTGTAAATTCCCATGGTGCCAAAGGTGGCCATCTGCCAGAGCATGGGGAAGGAGTTAACAATTACCCCGATATAGAAACCCCCAAAGAAAAACATGAGGGTTAAAAAGAGTTTAAGGGCTCCATCGGGGCTTATTCCCATGCTGTTTCCAACATGACCCGCAACGGGTATTAGAAACAGTATTACTGCCATGCACACCAGGTTGATCCGGATATACCGGCGTCTGCCGGCGCGGTGGGCAAGGTATCCTGCGGGGACGGCCATAAGAACACTCGCAATGCCGACCACCCCCTGGGCCAGAGCTGCGTTTCCCCCGGACACTCCCATGGATTCCACAAGATAAAGTCCAAGGAAGGGTATGGCCCCCTGAAAACCGGTAAACCAGAAAAAGAGGGCTATCAGAATACGGGCCACGCTGAAATCTTCGGAGGTAAAAACCTGCTTTATCGATTTCAATACGGGAACCTTTTCTTCTTCCGCCTCATTTTTTTCCGGAAGTTTTTCTTTTACAAAAATAAGCAGGACCAGCACCGCGACAATAATGGCGATGGAAGTAATATTGAAGGGCAGACTTTCCCGAACATCAAAGAGCCGGGCCAAAACCAGGGTACCCGCCACCGTTCCGACACCACCCATGGTATTGATCACCCCGTTTGCCTCGGAGCGGTAGTCCCCCGGAATGGTGTCGGGCATCAGGGCGACGACGGGGCCGCGGACCGATGTTTTAAAAATGTTAAACAGAAAAATTATTACCCCAAGGGCCAAAAGGGAGGAGCCCGCCATGGGAGGGAACAGGCTGAACAGGATCGCTGAAATGGGCAGCATCACAATAATAAAGGGCATCCGGCGGCCGATCCGTGTCCGGGTGCGATCGGACCAGATGGACACAAAAGAAATGAGGAAGAGCTGGAGAATATTGTCCACCGTCATGATGGCGCCCACCGCCGCATTGGAACTGATGTAACGCCGCAGAAACAGGGGTATATACGTATCGTACAGGGGATCCAGGAGCCCCATGGTGAAAAAACCAAACCCTATAAGAAAGGTAAGCCCGATGTATTTTCCGAATCCATCTTTTGATTTTGTTTCAGGCATGACTCATGTTATCCGAACAAATCCGGCTTGTCAAATACCGTTTGGGTGATATAATAAAAAAAATTTATGCTTGGGGGATTCATCATGGGTAAGTATGTTTTAGCCCTGGATCAGGGGACTACCAGTTCGCGGGCGATTCTTTTTGACCGGGATCAGAACATGATCGGTGTTGAGCAAAAGGAGTTTGTCCAAATCTATCCCAAAGAGGGATGGGTCGAACATGACCCCATGGAAATTTATTCTTCCCAGTATGCGGTGATGATGGAGCTTATTACCAGGCATGATGTGTCGGTTCAGGATATTGCCGCCATCGGCATAACGAACCAGCGGGAGACCACGATCCTCTGGGATAAAAAAACCGGCCGTCCCATTTATAACGCCATCGTGTGGCAGTGCCGGCGCACATCGGACATCGTGGATGCCCTGGTAAAAAGCGGCATGGGGGACTATATCCGTAAAACTACCGGCCTGGTGCCGGACGCTTATTTTTCGGGGACAAAAATCAAGTGGATTCTGGATCATGTCGAGGGCGCGCGGGAAAAGGCCCGCAAGGGGGAGATACTTTTCGGCACCGTGGACACCTGGCTTATCTGGAAACTTACCAACGGCGCCGTGCACGTTACCGATTATACCAACGCGAGCCGTACCATGATCTACGACATTCATAAGCTCGATTGGGACGATAAACTCCTTGCGGCCCTGGACATTCCACGGGCCATGCTCCCGGTGGTGAAGCCCTCAAGCGAAGTGTACGGATACGTTAATATTCAGGGGACCGAGATTCCTCTTTCCGGTGACGCCGGGGATCAGCAGGCCGCTCTTTTCGGCCAGTGCTGTTTTGAAAAGGGGGAGGCCAAAAACACCTACGGCACCGGCTGCTTCCTTTTGATGAACACCGGGGATACGGCTGTTGAAAGTAAAAACGGCCTTTTGACCACCCTTGCCGCCAGCCTCCCCGGCAAAGTCCGGTATGTGCTGGAAGGTTCCGTCTTTGTGGGGGGAGCGGTGATCCAGTGGCTGCGGGACGAGATGCGGTTCATCACCGAAAGCGCCGATGCCGAATATTATGCGGATAAAGTTAAGGATACCGGCGGGGTCTATCTGGTGCCCGCCTTTACCGGCCTTGGGGCGCCCTACTGGGATATGTACGCACGGGGCTGCATTGTGGGCATTACCCGGGGAACCAAACGTTACCACATCATCCGCGCTGCGGAGGAATCCATCGCCTATCAAAGCCTGGACCTGGTGCGGGCCATGGAAAAGGATACGGGGGAAAAACTCCCTGAACTTAAGGTAGACGGCGGCGCAAGCCGGGACAAATTTTTGATGCAGTTCCAGGCGGACATTATCAATGGAAAGATAATCCGCCCCTTGGTTCGGGAAACCACCGCCCTGGGCGCCGCCTACCTGGCGGGTCTCGCCGTCGGCTTCTGGAAGGACCTGGCGGAAGTTCGGGCCTTATGGAAATGCGACACCGCCTTTAGCCCCGCCATGGAAGAAGGCAAGCGGGAAACACTGCTCGCCGGATGGCACAAGGCCGTGGGCCGGAGCCGGGACTGGGCGGAATAAATCCCGAATATATCACATAGTAAAACTATTTTGAATGACGGTTCCGTGCGGATTATTTCTCTATTGTTGCCCAGGATACTGAAAATATAGGCATTGGCCCCGGTTACCCTAGTCTCCTATTCCATCTGCACCGGATCAAGATCCATAGGCAGTACCCGGAAGTGCGCCGGAGCCGGTGGACTGATATCAAGGCCGTCATCGGTTGTCGCATGAATGGTCCAGTAATAGTCGCCCGGTCCAAGCCGGGTAAGCCGGATTTCATTACCGGGGTTGTTGAGTATTTGCGAAGGCGTTCCCCCCGTCCCGCCCGGATACAATAGCTGAATGGGGGTGGCATTTTGGGACAGGATAAAGGTGCTGGCCGCCACCGTTTCGCCGGTACTCCACCGTAATACGATAGGCCGTCTGAATGCGTCCAGTCCGGAAATTTCCGCGGCATCCTGTTCCAGCCGTATCGGAGTAATCTGCAGCGGCAGTACCCGGAAGCTTGCCGGGGCCGCCGGGGTGATATCAATGCCGTCGGAGGTTATTGCCTGAACGGTCCAGTAATAGGTTCCCTCCAGCAGTTTGATAAGGTTGATGGTTTTATCAGGATTTCTGATATCCATCAGGGGTTCCCCAACGAGGGGGTTGGGGTTCCGGGAAAGGACAAAGCGGCTGTTCCCCACCGTCTCGGTAGAGCTCCATCTTACCGTGCCCTGTTGCCTGAACGCATCCAGTCCGGGAATCTCCGTGTTTTGAGCCAACTGTACCGGAGCAATCTGCAAGGGCGTTACCCGGAAGCGCAGGGGCGCCCTGGCGCTGATATCAAGGCCGTCGGCGGTTTTTGCCTGAATGGTCCAGTAATAGTCCCCCGGCGCAAGCTTGGTAAACCGGATCTCCTTATCGGGGTTATTGGTGGATATCACCGGCGTTCCCTGGAGGGGATTGGCATTTTTAGACAGGATAAAGCGGCTGGTTCCCACCGTTTCGCCGGTACTCCACCGTACCGTGATGGGTTTCCTGAATGCGTTGATGCCTGAAATTTCCGCGGCATCCTGTTCCAGCCGTATCGGAGTAATCTGCAGCGGCAGTACCCGGAAGCTTGCCGGGGCCGCCGGGGTGATATCAATGCCGTCGGAGGTTACCACTTGGACGGTCCAGTAATAGGTTCCTTCCTCCAGTTTGATAAGGTTGATGGTTTTGCCGGGATTTCTGATATCCATCAGGGGCTCCCCAACGAGGGGGTTGGGGTTCCGGGAAAGGACAAAGCGGCTGTTCCCCACCATTTCATAGGTATTCCACTGTACCGTGATGGGCTTCCGGTATGCGTCCAGCCCGGCAATCTCCGCGGCCCCCTGTTCCAGCCGTATGGGGGCAATCTGCAGCGGCAGCACCCGGAAGGTTGCGGGTACCCGGGCGCTGATGTTAACTCCGTCGTCGGTTTCCGCCTGGATGGTCCAGTAATAGGTTCCTTCCCCCAGGCTGATAAGCCTGACGGTTTTATCGGGGTTTTTAATATCCATCAAAGGTGTCCCGGTAAGGGGGTCGGGATTTTTGGAAAGGACAAAGCGGCTGTTCCCAACCTTTTCGTCGGTACTCCATTTTACCGTACCGGGCCGTCTGAATGCTTCCAGTCCGGCAATTTCTGCGGCCCCCTGTTCCAGCCGTATTGGACCAAGCTCAAAGGGTGTCACCCGGAAGGTCGCGGGCGTCCATGCACTGATGTCAATACCATCGGTAGTTTCCCCCTGGACGGTCCAGTAATAGGTTCCCACCGGCAAGCTGATAAGATTGACGGTTTTGCCGGGATTTTTGATATCCATCAGGGGTTCTCCGAGAAGGGGGTTGGGGTTTTGGGAAAGGACAAAACGGCTGGTCCCTACCCTTTCATCGGTGCTCCAACTTACCGTGCCGGGCCGTCTCAGCGCATCCAGTCCGGAAATTTCCGAGGGCCCCTGGTTCAATTGTATGGGAGCAAGCTGTACCGGCAGTACCCGGAAGGTCGCCGGCGCCGCCGGGCTGATATCAATGCCGTCGGCAGTTTGCGCCTGAATGGTCCAGTAATAGGTTCCTTCCCGCAGCCCGATAAGGTTGATGGTTTTGCCGGGGTTTGGGATATCCATCAGGGGCGTCCCGGCGAGGGGGTTGGGGTTTTGGGAAAGGATAAAGCGGCTGGTTCCCACCGGTTCGTTGCTGCTCCATTTTACCGTGCCGGGCCGCCTGAGCGCATCCAGTCCGGGAATCTCCGCAGCCCCCTGTTCCGGCTGTACACGGGCAATCTGCAAAGGCAGTACCAGGAAGCGCAGGGGTGTCTCCGGGCTAATATCGAAGCCGTCCCTGGTCTCCACCCGGACAGTCCAGTAATACTCGCCCGGTTCAAGCTTGGTAAGCCGGATTTCCCTGCCGGGGTTATTGATGGCCGTCACCGGCGTTCCCTGGAGGGGATTGGCATTTTTAGACAGGACAAAGCGGCTGGTTCCCACGGTTTCGTTGGTGCTCCACCGTACTATGGTGGGCTTCCTGAACGCATCCAGTCCGGAAATTTCCGTGGCATCCTGATCCAGCCGCACCGGAGTAATCCGGAAAGGCAGCACCCGGAAACTCGCCGCTTCCGCCGGGCTGAGATCAACGCCCTCGGCGGTTTCCGCCCGGATGGTCCAGTAATAGGTTCCTGCCTCCAGTTTGATAAGGGGGATGCTTCTGCCGGGGTTTGAGATATCCATCAGGGGTGTCCCGACAAGGGGGTTGGCATTTTTAGACAGGACAAAGCGGCTGTTCCTCACCGTTTCGTTGGAACTCCACCGTACCGTGCCGGGCTGCCTGAGCGCAGTAAGCCCATCAATGGCGGCATTCCGGGCAGGGGAATCCAGGCTTATGAGTTGCAGCTTCCGGGCCGTAAAATTCGCGGCCGCCGCAAGTCCGCTCCGGCGGGACTGGAGATTGGTCTCTGCCGCCATGGCTTGCAAGGTCCAGGAATAAGCGCCCTCTCCGTAGCGGCTCCAGTCCACGATCTGGGAAGTGGCCCGGTTCAGGGTGGTTTCAAACAGGGGCTGACCCTGAGCCGTCCCCCGGTACAGGCGGAACAGATATTGATCCGCCCCCGTGACAGCCTGCCACCGGAATTCCACCTGGTTGTCCAGCCGGATAAAGGCGCGGCCCCCCGAACGGGGGGTTTCAAGGACCGGCTGGGGAAGGGTGGGGGAAACTACGGAGAACCGTTTTGCCGCCGTTTGATACTGCGGTCCCGATAAAAGCGCGCCGTTATCCCCCACGGCGGCGATCCGCCAGTACCATGTTCCCAGGGGCAGCCGGCTTCCCTGGGCGGGACTCCCCGTCACGACCCTGTCGATTACCGGGGAAGAAAAATCCGCTGAAGAAGAAACCTGGAACCGTATCCTGTTGGGCAGATTGCTATTCCAGGTAAACCAGGTATCGGGGAGAAGATTCTCCGCGATGGTGTAATTATCCGGGGGGAAGATGGTCCGTTGGGATTCGTCATTTACAACGGCGCCCTCCACTGAGGAAAACTGATACACCGCCGAAGCAGGGGAATTGCTTCCGTCTGCGGCCGTTTGATGGACCGCCCAGTAATACTGTCCCGGTCTCAGCCGGGCAGTTGAAGGCTGGTACACATAAAAATTTGTAGACACGGTTTCACTGACAACAGGGTTACTGAGATTTTGATTGGGGGAAATTCGTATGGTATAGGTATTCGCCTCTTCTTCATTTTTCCATGAGAAGTAAACACCCGGGGCATTACGGGCAGTATTGACCGAGTTTCCGTTTGTCGGGCCCTGGAGGGTCGGGGCGCTTAATGTGTCGTTTTGTTCAATGACAAAGGATCTGATTTCCGATACTTCCGCCCTGCCTGTGTAATTCCCGGTAAAAACCGGCTGCACCCGCCAGTACCAGCGCCCCGGATTCAGCTTTGCATAAATGAAGGATGTTCCCTGCGCCTGGGTTTGCAGCGCAGGGTTTCTGAATTCCCGGTTATCCGCCGCCTCCAAAAGATAATAAGAGGCTTCTGCGGTTTCCGTCCATTGAAACCGCACCGAGCTCGGTTTGGTCCGGTACCGGTATAGGTAGCCTTCCGCCGGAGCAGTCAGTACCGGCGGGGCCGAATAAATAATAGAAAGTCTTCCGGTGGCAGCATTATCCACAGTGCTGACAGGATATACCCTCCACCACCAGGTTCCGTTTTCCATATTGACCGTAATACTGCTTTCGTTCAGTTCCTCGCTGACGGCAATGCGGGTAAAAGAGCGATCACCGGCGATTTCGAGCCGGGTTTTTTCGTTTTCACCATAGTTTATCCGGTTCCAGGTAAATGGAACAGTCAGGCTGTCCCGGCTCTGGTTAAGGTACCGCGCATCAGGCCGGGGGGAAGTGACCGCCGCCATAGTTATCGTTCCCAGAGCGCCTGATCCGTCAACGGAATAGGCTGAGCCCGCCCCCGCCTGCAAGCCGTTCACCGTGGCAGTTCCCTCGGACACCTGTAGATTGAGGTTTCCGTTGTTCGCAGCCCCGATGTTTACCACCGCCCCCGAGGCAATATCCAGATTAGTGTTTCCCGAAGAAAAGGTGATGCCCTCTCCGGTTCCATTGGCAGCGTTGAGGCTCACATTTCCCTGGACAAAGTCGACCCGGGGCTTTGAGCCTTCCCGGAGTATTTGGATCAGGGTGTTTTCTGACAGGTTGATCTCTTCTCCCCCGGTAAAGGTTATGGTGGCGCCGGAAAGATCCGCCGTGCGGATAAAGTCTCCGTCATAAATCGGGGTTTTTATTTGCAGCCGCCCCCAGAGTACCCGGTCGGAAAAGCGCCGCTGGGCCTCCTTTTCTTTCCAGGTTATGGTCCCTACCGGTATCTCGTTTCCCCGGGTAAGGGTGCGGTACATGTCATTCCAAAAAAGCCTCAGAAAAAACCCTATTCCTGCGATACAGATAATGAGGACGATACAGTCAGGCACACTGAACCGCCGGGCAGCGCTCTCTTCGCGGGAAGGGACCGGAGTCTCAGGGCTTGCCCCCTGAACCTTACTGTTTGGCGCCAATGGTGTACTTTTTTTCTTCAGCATCAAGATCTACCTTGCTCAAATCCGGAGGCTCAAGCCCCAGCAGGTTCCGTACTTCAGCGAGACTCCGCGGAGGGATCTGCCTTCCATCCTTCTCCATTTTTAAATTGACCACCGCAAAGAACCGCACTGGGTCTTTTTTGCCCTTTACCCGGACCGGGGGCATTTCTTCGACGATGATATATTTTTTGATCAGGGACCAGGTATTTTCGGTAATAAGAATATCCGTTGCCAGGGGCTTGTTCAGGGCCTCTGTCCGGCTTGCAAGGTTTACCGTGTCCCCGATAACCGTATATTCCATCCGTTCATCGGAACCAAGCTGGCCTGCGATCATCAAGCCGGAATTGATGCCGCAGCCGATACGGATATGAGGATTGCCGGGATCATCTGTTTCCCGCCTGCGGTTCATTGCCGCAAGACGGTTCCGCATCATCAAAGCCGCACGGACACAGTTAAGGGCGTCATGCGCGGGGCTCCCGGATGTGTAGGCGGTTCCCCAATGGGCCATCACGGAGTCTCCTATAAATTTGTCCACCACTCCGTTGGTCTTTTCCACGCAGTCCACCATGCTGGTAAAGTATTCATTAAGCCACGCAATGATTTTGTTGGAAGCGTCAGCTCCAAAGGTAGTGGTAAAGGTTTCGCTGATCGCAGTGAAGTTCCGGATATCAGAAAAAAAGACCGTAGCGTTTTTTGATTCACCACCGGGACGGATTTCCCCCCGCATGGCCCGTAATGCGACTTCCCGGTTGGTAAAGCGGCCGAAAACGCCCAAAGCATTGCTCATCTGGTTGAAACTGTCCGCGAGAACCCCCAGTTCATCCTGGGTGTTGCCCTCTATGTTCAGTTCAAATTTTCCCGCCTGCATCTTTCTTGCCGCAGCGGTAAGATTTTTTAAGGGCCCGCTGATGGTTTTGCTGAAAAACCAGATTACAATAACCGACGCAAAAAGCACCGCCCCGGCAAGGTAACCATTCCGCCTGGTGGTGGCGACGGTCCCCTCAAAGACCACATCGTATTCCACACTGGTAATTACCGCAGCGCCTACGGCAGGGATTTTTTGAAAGGCCCCAAAGTACTGTTTTCCATCCTGGTCGGTGTAGAAGGTTTGTAAATTCAGGTCACTGCTTTCCCGCAGCATTGCTACGAAGGGCTGATTCGCCGCATTTGCCCCGGCCAGCACCAGTTCGTTGTCCGGGTGAACAAGAATATCCCCGGCATCGTTTATCAAAAAAGAAACGTTCACCCCCCCTCCAAAACTGTTATTCAATGTTTCGGAAGAAAAAAGGATGATCGCAGCGCCCCCTTCCCCCCGGGGATAAAAAATGGCCAGGACGGGAATACGGAACACCGACGCGGCATTAATCAGCAGATGTTCCCCCTGTCGGCACCGCTCCGCCGCCTCCCGCTCCTGTTCAAGAAAGGCCCCTACTATGGACGGGTCCAGCTCATTGGACTGGAAGAACCGGTTGTTGATGATCTCTGCACCGGAACTCTCCCCGGCGGAAATGATAATGGCGGCGATGTCCTGATTCCGTTCAAAAAAGAAGGCTGTAGCCTGCCGGAGCAGGGCCTCAGAGGAATCGGCGACCCCAAGGGTATCCAGCAGCACCAGGGCGTTGGACCGTACCGCGGAAAGACTCCGTTCCGCCTCCATTGCAGTTCGCTGATTGGCGGCAAAAATATCGAAACAATCAAAAGAAGGATAATCGGCTTTTTCATCCTGGAACTCCTTGGGGGGATAACCCGAATATTAAATATAATAGTATCGGCTTATTTATGCAAATTCGGCCTATAATGCCTATACAGAGGTTTACAGGGGGGCGAAGGTAGTAGTATATTTTATACCCGGTAGTATAACGGTAAACGTGACATTGACGGCAATTAAGTCTGATACAGTATAGAAGGGTCCATGAGCCGGAAAAAACGAAAAAAGGGAAAAAACCAAAAAAAGAGGAATAATAACGCCGTAAAAATTCGATTCCCCATCGGCATTAAGCTGGTAACGATTATCACCATGCTGTTGCTTGTTTCTTTGGGGGCAATCAGCGTCCTGGTGTCGGTGATGGTTTCGGCGGATGTACAGGTGACGGCGGAGGACAATAATTTTACCACCAATCAGCGAACTGCAATGGAGGCGGA
>BOAV01000038.1 GCA_026002045.1 Spirochaetia bacterium
TTTGCTTCCGCATGAACCGGCGGTTTTTTGCTCCACAGCTTTTTGACCGACTTTTGTGTGCCTGTTCTTCTACCACAACCATTACTTACAAAAATCTTGTGGAGACATCTTGATAGTCATATTTTTTATTAATGACCCCTTCTGGGCGCGGGTGGTAATCATGATTGCCATGACATGGCGCTGGACGGGGTACAATATGATGTTCTACCTTGCGGCGATGCAGAACATTCCTTTTGAAACCTACGAAGCCGCCCATGTTGACGGGGCCGGTCCGGTTGCCATTTTTTTCCGCATTACCCTGCCCCAGCTTAAACCCATTATTCTCTTAACCATGATAATGACTACCAACGGCAATCTGCAGCTTTTTGACGAACCGATGAACTTAACCGGCGGCGGCCCTGCGGAAATGACCACCACCATGTCCCAGTATATTTACAATAACGCCTTTGTCTATTCCCCCGCCTTCGGCTATTCGGTAATGATGTCCTACGTCATTGTAATAATGGTAGCCCTTCTCGCTTTTATTCAATTTAAAGTGGTAAAGGACGATTAATTATGAAGCCAGATATTAATGCCAGGTCTATAATCATCCGGAAAAATATAGCCGCCATTTTTAAACATGCATTCCTTTTGGCGGTATCCCTGATAAGCATCTTCCCTTTTTTCTGGATGATCATCGGCGCCACCAATGATTCAAAGGAAATAACCAAGGGGGTTTTAATTCCGGGAACCAACTTCCTGAAAAACCTTGCGGGGCTGCAGCAGACGGGGAACATTTTTCATTCGATTCTTAATACCGCGATTATAACCTTCTTTCAGGTAGCCCTCGCCCTGTTAATATGTTCCATGGCGGGATATGGTTTTGACAAATATCCAAACAAAATACGGGACCGCCTCTTCAGCCTCTTTTTGCTGACCATGATGATCCCCTTTGCCGCCATAATGATTCCCCTCTTTACCATGATGAGCGGCCTTAATTTTATTGACACAAAGTTAAGCGTCATAATTGTATCCCTTTCCAATACCTTTTTAATTTTCTTTTTCCGTCAGAGTTTTAAATCCTTCCCCATGGAAATAGTTGAAGCGGCCCGTATTGACGGTTCCGGAGAATTCTACATTTATTTCCGTATTGTGGTCCCCGCCATGCGGGCAACCTTTGCCGCAGCCCTTATCTATGCTTTTATGAAAGAATGGAATAACTATCAGTGGCCCCTTTTAACCTTGCAGTCTTCCTCAAGCAGAACACTAACTTTGTTTATTTCCAACATATCCTCCGCCTATTATGTTGATTACGGACAGATCATGGCAGCTGTTTTGATAGCGACTATTCCGACGATTATCATTTTTATGACCATGCAGAAACAATTTGTCGCCGGAATTATCGGCTCGGTTAAAGGGTAGAATGATGGACTATCATCTTGATGCAAAGGGCATAAACATCTATGTTTCCCCTATAAGCGCAGTTCCGGTGTTTGACCGCCGGATCAAAATATGAGGAGCAAGGCGTTATGAAAATTAAACAACTGGAATTATTCAAGGTTCCTCCCCGCTGGCTTTTTCTGAAAATTACCACCGATGACGGATTATCCGGCTGGGGAGAACCGGTGGTGGAAGGCCACGCGGACACGGTACAGGCCTGCGTGGAGGAATTAAAGGATTATGTAATCGGTAAGGACCCGATGCGCATTGAGGATATTTGGCAGGTCCTCTACCGCTGCGGTTTTTATCGCGGCGGCCCGATACTCACATCGGCCATTTCCGGAATTGAACAGGCGCTTTGGGATATAAAGGGTAAGTATTACAACGCCCCGGTATATGATCTTCTGGGCGGCGCCTGCCGGGATCGGATAAAAATATATTCCTGGATTGGCGGGGACCGTCCCTCCGATGTTGCCAAAGCGGCGCAGGAAAAAAAGAACATCGGATTCAGCGCAGTAAAAATGAACGCAACAGAAGAACTAAACTATATTGATGATTTCAGCAAGGTTGAGGAAACGGTAAACCGGGTGGCCGCCATCAGGGAAGCCTGCGGGACTGACTTCGGCATTGCTGTTGATTTTCACGGGCGGGTTCACAAGCCCATGGCGAAAGTTTTGGCAAAGGAGCTGGACCCCTATCATCTGATGTTTATAGAAGAACCGGTACTCAGCGAAAATTATGAGGCCTTTAAGGAAATTGCCGCCTATACCTCGGCGCCCATAGCCACCGGCGAACGGCTTTATACCCGGTGGGATTTCAAAAAAATATTTGAACAGGGAACCGTGAATATCATACAGCCCGATCTTTCCCATGCGGGGGGTATTCTTGAATGCCGGAAGATTGCCGCCATGGCGGAAGCCTATGATGTGGCGGTCGCCCCCCATTGTCCGCTGGGGCCCATCGCGCTGGCCGCCTGTCTGCAATTGGATGCCTGCACGCCGAATGCGATAATTCAGGAACAAAGCCTGGGTATTCACTACAACAAGGGTAACGATCTGATGGACTATGTTACCGATAAAAATGTTTTCAATTACAGCGAGGGATACGTGCCGGTTTCCTCCGCCCCCGGCCTGGGGATTGAAGTTGACGAAGCGATGGTCCGGGAAAAAGCAAAGACCGGGCATCATTGGAAAAACGATGTCTGGCGTAACGCCGACGGCACTGCGGCGGAATGGTAAACCAACAGCTTTGGATATACAGGAAAGTAACTTGAAAGAGTGTATGCTGATCATCGACGGCGGGACAACTAAAACCAGCTTTACCCTTCTGGAACACGGCAAAGTCTGCACCCAGAGGACCTGCAAGGTGGGCGCTTCAGCATCATTTGAAAGCGGCAAGAATGAATCACTTAAGGAAGCCGTAAAAAGTGAAATCGCCGCTCTTGAAGCCGAATACAACTGTGTTATTACGGATATCTATGCCGCCGGAATGATAACATCAAATGTGGGGTTAAAGGAAATTCCTCATATCACCGCTCCGGTGTCCTTTGAAACCCTTGCCGCCTTGGTGGTGAATTGCCGTCTTGATGAAATCAGCCGGAACGGCCTGTTCCATTTTATTCCGGGTATAAAATTTATCCACAAATATGGTTCCCCCCTTGATGTACTGCGGGGCGAAGAGGTGGAAATATTCGGCGCCCTTGATCGTATTGATAAAAATCAGGCCATTAATTTTATCCATTTTGGTTCCCATAATAAAATTATCCGCTATGAAAATGCCGCAATTACCAATGCCATTACGACCATCAGCGGCGAATTGCTTTCCGCCATAAGCAGCAATACGATACTGAAGAATTCCATAGCCGATATCGACAATGGTTTTGTTATGAATATGGATTATGTGCGGAATGGCTATATGGCTGCAAAAAAAAACGGTGTCAGCGGCTCTCTTTTTAAAGTGCGGATAGGCCATATTATGGAAAACTATTCCGGCGATATGGCCCTTTCATTTGTTTTTGGTATATTGCTTTATGATGATATTTTTGCCTTTATGCCCCTGTTACAGCAAAACTGCGATCTTCTGGTATTGTATGGGCGGGACAGTTTTATCAACGCCTTCCGTGCCGTTCTTGATTGTTTTGAAGAAGGCACGGCCCTGAAAGAAAAATTAATCACTATCCCCTTTGATGAAAGCAAAAACCTCAGCTTAAGGGGTATTCTGCGGATACATGAAAACGGAGGCCGCCCATGACGGAAAAAATTCTGGAGGAAACCGGAGTAATTGCCATTATCCGGAATGTTACGGGGGACAATGTATCCCGCCTTGCGGAAGCGCTTTTTCAGGGCGGCATAGGCCTTATGGAAGTGACGATGAACACCGAGGGCGCCGAAGAGGCCATCGGGCGGCTGCGGAAAGAATACGAAGGTAAAATGTGTGTTGGAGCGGGAACGGTAACAGATCAGGCAAGGGCTCTGGCGGCACTGGATGCGGGCGCCGAATTTATCGTAACCCCCAATCTGGATTACGATGTTATTAAAATATGCCGGGATAAAAACATCCCCATATTCCCCGGGGTATTTACGCCGACTGAAATTTGCAGCGCAATGAATGCGGGCTGTAAGTACATCAAACTTTTCCCTGCGGATTCCGTGGGGGCTTCTTATATAAAAAGCATCCTTTCGCCTCTTAACAACGCTAAAATAATTGCGGTGGGCGGAATAAACGCCGAAAATGCGGAAAGTTTTTTCCGCGCCGGAGCTGCCGGCATCGGTGTCGGAGGAAATCTGTGCAAGGTTCCCCAGGATGGAAACTTTGCCCCGGTTACCGAATTGGCTCGTCAGTTAATTAGAACCTACCGGGCAGTGTATCATTGAAGGGCAAGATCAAACTGTATGTCCTGAAAAAAAACTTCCAGTCTTTTCTTGCTTTCCAATAAGACGGCGCGGTATTTTTCGATGTCCTTATCGGAACATCGAAAAATAGGAGCGGCAATGCTTAAGGCAGAAACAACGCTGCCGCCCCGGCGCAGCGCGGCGCCAATGCAGCGAATATCGGCGTTCGATTCTTCATACTCATAGGAAATATCATCCCTGCGGAATTGCAGGAGCTGTTCGTGGAGTTTTTTAAAATCAGTTATGGTATTGCCCGTGAGCGCCTTGAGACCGTTGGGATACAGTTCTTTTAATTGATCGATGTTTTTGTCAATGAGCAGTGCTTTTCCGATACCTGTTCCATAAGCCGGCAGGAGGAGCCCCACGGTGGACATCATCCGAACAAACCGGGGGGAATCTTTTTTTATAAGATATACCACATTGCCATTATCAAGTATCGCAAAATGGACTGTTTCAAGGCACTGTTTTACTATCCAGTCCATTTCGCGTTCAACCGATTCCATGATGTTGGTTTTATTCACAAAGGACATCCCAACCTGAAAAGCCGCAGGCCCGATTTTATATATTTGCTCTTTCTCCGAATAGCGTAAAAAATGTTTTACCCGCATGGTTTGCAGAATAGGAAAGAGGCTGCTCTTTGGAGCATCCAGCGCACCGGAAAGCTGGGTCAGGCTGTATCCTGATGCGGAATTTGCCACCATGGCCAAAATCTCCAGAACCCTTTGGGTTGATCTGTGGAGAGGTTTTTCATTCATGGTATTAAATATACGGGGAAATTTCGGAAAAGTATAGGAGCCGGGAGGCAAGCCCGGTCGGTCCCGCTCGCCCCTTCGGGGCTCATTCAAGTGACCGACCGGGCTTACCTCCCGGCTCCCACGTTGTTGATATTTTCCCCTATATTTTTTGTATAGAGAAAACGCTTAGTTCAAAATTACCGTCTGGGTGCTTGTTGCGCCAAGAATTCCCGCAATCAGCTTAACGGGCTCGCCGCCGGTTTTTTCCAGCAGCGTTGCCTCAATCACCTTTTCTTTGCCGTTTATCATAGGGAAGTAGTCGTCGGTGAAGAGGAGCTTGTGGTTGCTTTCCAGTTCGATAAGCCGCGCCGGGGTTTCGGCGTTTAGGGTGATTCGCCATTTGTCCGGGGCGATTTTTTCGGCCTTTATTTTGAGGGGCCGGTATTCGCCATCGTATTCGCGGAAGGGGCAGAGGAAGAGCATGTCCTCGGCGGCGAGTTTTCCGTCACGGAGGGCGCAGACGTAGATCACTTCTTCGAGCCGGTTGTGAACTTTGCTGTAGAGGTCTTCCAGCCGGGCGACCCGGATCAGTGCGCCGGATTCCGGTTTGGTTTCCCAGGTCCACTTGTTCAGCGCCTTGCCCTGTTTGTCCAGGTGATAGGCTTCCACGGTGATGGGTAGGGTGTCTGCGGTGTGGTTGGAGAGCATCACGTGAATGTCCGACACGTCCCGGTGGGCGTGTACGCCGATGGGATCGAAAATCCGCTTCACCGCATAGTAGGGCATCATGGGGTAGCCGCCGTAATCCACGCAGCCGAACTGGAACAGGGGACCGCCCTTGTTGTGGGACCAGTAGACTACCCCGGAATTCGAGGGACTGCGGTAACGGTACTCGCTCAGGGCGCTGTAATCCGCGCGGAGCTGTTCCAGTTCCAGGTTGTGGAGGTAGGCCCGCAGTGTTTCTACGGTGAACCAGCTCGTGTAGGGCATGCGGTTGTGGATGCCCAGGTGGGTCCGCTCCTGCCATTTTTCGCTCCAACCCAGGGTTGAAAATTCCGGGGCGTCCACATCCAGGCCCATATACTTCTTGAGGGTCTCCGGCCGGGAATAACTTTCGTGGGTCCAGCAGGTTTCGGTAACAAATAACGGGTCCTTGGTGCTGTTGTAGAAGTTGCCCCAGTTGTGGCATTCCCCGACAGCCGGGGACTGGCAATCCACGCCGCCGTGGGGGGAGTTGGGAATGTAGGGAAGGTCCGGGCAGAGTTTAGCCGCCAGCGGCGGCGTCAATTCGTTGAAGAATTTTTCCCCGTAGAAGCGGTCAAGATTTCCCCTCCAGCCCCATTGATCCCAGCCTTCCTGCTGCTCATTGCCGCCGCAGATCAGGGCGAAGCAGACATGGGGCCGCATCTTGCGGATAATCCCCTCAACTTCCGCCATGTAGTTGGCGGTGAATTCAGGATCATAATCGGGATAGGTATTACTGTGGAGGAACATGTCGTGCCAAATCAGGATGCCCATTTCGTCGCAGCGTTCGTAGTAGGAATCCTCCTCCACCACGCCGCCCCCCCAGATGCGGACAAGGTTGACGTTCTGATTTTCCAAAAGTTTGAATATCCGGTCGTATTCCGCCTCAGTTGCATAGCATTTGATGTAATCCAGGGGGATGTGATTTTCCCCGTGGATCAGCACCTTCCGGCCGTTGACCTTAAAGTAGAAAGTCTGTTTCCCTGAGGGGTCCTTCTTGACCAGTTCCACCGTGCGGATGCCGATCTTCTGAATCAGGCACTGCACGGTTTTTCCGTTCTGAATCACCTCCGCCTTGAGCTTGTAAAGATAGGCCTTGCCGTAACCGGCGGGCCACCAGAGATTGGGTTTTTCTATTGAAAGGGGAATTTCCTGCTCGCCCTTTACCAGCGCTTTTTCCGCAGTGACCGCGATCTTGCCCTCGGCATCGGTAACAGTAATTCTGATCGCAGTATTACTGTCAACATTTTCCGCAGTAAAGATAATTTTTCCTGTTGATTTACCACTTTCGATTTTTTCGGTACGGTAGAAAAGGTCCGACAGATATGCTGCGGGATAAACCAGAAGTTCCACATCCCGGTTGATGCCGATTCCCAGCACCCCGGTGCCCAGGTTGAGCAGGCTTGAGCCGCCGTTAAAAAAACTGCGCTGATAGCGGCGGATCAGGGACTTTCCCAAAGTGCCTTCGATCTCCCTGCCGTTGTGCAGGTGTTTTTCCGCTTCATCGATCTTACCCGCAACCATCCGCTCGTGGGATTTTACCCGCACCAGAATGGTATTTTTGCCCTTTGCCGCAAGTACCCCGCTTTTCACGGGAAAATCATAAACCCGCATGGCGTTGGCGGTGTCCCCCAGCAGTGTCCCGTTGAGCCACACTTCAGAAAATGTGTCGATGCCCTTTATCCGCAGTATTACTGTGCCCGCACCCGCATCGGCGGCCCCTGCCGGTGTATCAAATTCTCCCCTGTAGAGCCAGTCGCTTTTTGCCACCCAGGCGCAGTCAAAGGCCGCTTTGGTGCCGGCATAGAGATTTTCAATTTTTCCCTGGGCCATCAAATCGTATTGGATAGCGCCGGGTACTTTCGCGCTGAACCATCCGCCTTTAACCGTGGGTGCAATGGCCCCGACAGGGTCCACATGATCCGGCAGACCCGTATCGTATTGAATCGCCTGCCAATCTGTTATTTTAAAAACCTGCTGCATATATTTCCCTGTTAATTTGAATCCTTAAACCGCGCCTGCCAGGCCGGAATATTGTTCTGAAAAACCCTCTGCAGCCGTGCAGAATCCTTGTTGCGGAGGGCCTCCAGAATATTCCGGTGATCCTCTGCGGCATCGTTAATTTTAAGAGGGGTCAGCCGATCCTGGACCGTATCAAAAAACAGTTCCAGGGAAACTTCCCCGATTTTAATTACATAGGGGTTATGGGTGCAATAGAGTACACTCCGGTGAAAATCGAGTTCATCCTGACTCTCCATTAAAGCATTCGGGGAGAGCCGTTTTACCTTTTCTTCCAGCGCGGCAACAACAGCCTCAACCTGTTCCAGATCCTCAGCAGTAGCCTGTTCCATGGCAAGATGGGTGTATGCGGTTTCGAAGAACTCCCTGAACTGCGCCAGATATTCCGCAGTCCGGGGCAGCAGCATGAACTGTATCTCAAAGGCATTGGCCGCCCCTTCCCGCAGGGCGTTACACACAAAGGTGCCCTCCCCCTGGCGGGATTCCACGGCGCCAAGGCTTTCCAGCATCTTAATCGCCTCCCGAACAGAGGAAATGCCTACCCCCATTTTAGCGGCCAGTTCGCTGGTGCCGGGGAGTTTATCCCCTGGTTTCAATTCCCCCCGCTTCAGGGCATCCTTAATCTGGGTCAGCACCAGATCGGTAACCTTCTCTTTTTTTCGGATAGATGTAACGCTCATTTCAGCCACAACACAACCTCCAACATTTTCATACTTTCCACGATACCCGCATCAAACCTTTATTTTGATGAGAATTTTTTTGTTGGTCTGGCTTTCCCTGTCCTGGTGGTTCAGGCCGGGAGCATGGGTGTCCGTGGGAAAGAGCAGCAGAAAACGATCCGCGCCGATGGGCAGGGGCCGGGAAAAACCTTCGTAGAATTTACAATCAACTTCGGGCTTTTCCTCAAGCACCTTGGTCGTGTCCTGCACAAAGCCGACAAAGAGATCTTCTTTACCGTCCACCAGATAGTGAAGATCCAAAAATTCCTGGTGAGTTTCAAGCTTGGCGGTACTGTAGGGCTTGGTGGTATTCATCCAGCAGTTCACCACCACATCCTCCCCGCCTTTATCCAGGCCAATGGGAGTTTTCCCTTCCTTAAGCCTGGCCAGATCGTTTTCCTGCAAAAAGCGCAGGGCCTTTTCTATGCGCGGACTCAGGCCGTAATAGAATTTGGCATTTTCCAGTTTGTCGTAAACCATGACATCCATCCTTAAAAAATTATTAAACGATGCATTATGTTAACACGCCGCCTGAAAAAATTACAGCCCCAAGGGCCGTTTTTATCCGTTAACCTTTGACCGATCCCAGCATAACACCCTTTGCAAAATGTTTCTGTAAGAATGGGTACACGCACATAATTGGCAGCATGGAAAGAACCACCGATGCCATCCGCATGGTTTCCTGCGGCGGGGCGGCGTCGTTGCCGGAAGTTACCGTACTGCCGATCCCCGATGCGTCCGAGTCGATGACCAGTTGTTTTACCATAAGCTGCAAGGTCCATTTCCGGGTATCGGAAATGTAGATAAGGGCGTTGAAATAGGTGTTCCAATGACGGACCGCAAAGAAGAGGGTAAAGGTGGCGATCACCGGCATGGAGAGGGGCAGGATGATACGGAAGAACACCCCCAGGTCGGTACAGCCGTCAATCCGTGCGGATTCTTCCATTGCCGACGGGATCGACATAAAGAAGGAGCGTACCACCACGATATCCCAGGCGCTGGTAAGGGCGCTGAAGATAAGCGCCCAAAGTGAGTTGAGCAGATGGAGATTCCGTACTACGAGGAATGTGGGGATCGTCCCGGCGCTGAAGAACAGGGTGATAATTACCATGGTATGGATGACCCGGTAACCCGGAACATAGGTCTTGGTTAAACCGTAGGCGAAACTCAGTGTTACTATCAGATTGAACAGGGTCCCCACAACGGTAATGAACACGGTACTCCGCAGGGAATTCACAAAACTGGAAGTGGAAAGGATATACCGGTAGGATTCCAGGGACCACTTTTTGGGAAAGACATAAAAAGCAAAGGGCTTATATGTTGCGGGGTCCGTAAAAGAAATCGACAGCACATAGATAAAGGGCAGGAGGCATACTGCGGATATGAGGCCGATAACGATATAAATTATCCAGTCCGAGAGGGTCATGCTGCCAAGTTTGCGTTTGGTGTTCATTAATAGATCCCTTCGTAACCCAGGCTGGTCACGGTGCGGTTGGAAAGCCATACAAAGAGAAGCCCCACAATACCCTTGAAGATATTCACCGTGGTTCCAAAACTGATACTGCTTTGCAGAATTCCTATGCGGTAGGCATAGGTATCAAAAACTTCCGCCACATTATTAACCAGGGGGTTTGACATGAGCAGTACCTGCTCGAACCCAACACTGGCAATGTTCCCCAACTGTAAAAGAAGCAGCACCACGATGGTGGGCATAATCGCCGGAATGGTGATATGTATTATCCGCTGAAAACGGTTGGCGCCGTCAATGATCGCCGCTTCGTACTGCTCCACATCAACCCCCGCAAGGGCCGCCAGGAAAACGATGGTGCCCCATCCCGCTTCTTTCCACATCTGCTGTATGGTCAGGATGATCCAGAAATAGCGGGAATTGGACAGATACGATACGGTGGGAAGCCCCAGTGAAATTCGGAATTTATTTATAAAACCTACGTCCACAGAAAGGATAAAGTAGGTAAGGCTTGCGATGATAACCCATGAAAGAAAATGGGGGAAATAAAAAATAGTCTGATTGAATTTTTTGAAGCCCTGGTGTTTTACTTCGTTTAACAGTAATGCTAAACAGATGGGCAGGGGAAAATAAAATATCAGGCTCATAAGGTTGATGGCAAGGGTGTTGCGGAGCATCAGCAGGAACATGGGGTCCCCGAGCAGATAAATAAAATGTTTGAATCCGACCCATTTGCTCCCAAGAATACCCACCCAGGGATTAAAATCCTGAAAAGCTATTATCAGCATCCACATGGGGGCATATTTAAAGAGGACAAAATAAACCAATCCCGGTAAAAGCAAGAGATAAATATACCGGCTGTCCAAAGCCCTTTGCCACAGGCTTCGTTTCTGTACCAATGCTGTCGTCATGCGCGCCCCTTTCAGCGGAGAAAAACAGGGAGGGCCGAAACCCTCCCCGAATTATTTCAGTAGATCTACAGACCCATGTCCTGGTACATTTTGGCAAATTCCTGGTAAGCGGCTTTTACATCGGCATTGTTGTTGATGCTGTCCACATAGGTCTGGAATTCGGCAATGGTGATATCCCCAACCACGGCCTTGGCGCAGTTGGCCGCCCAGGTTTGCTCATACCGGGGCCACACTTGCACCCATTTGGCGGAAGTCAACAGGGAGAAGGTATCGGTGATGGCTTTTTGCTCGTAGCCGTAGTCATCAAAGATCTTCCGTTCCGCAATGTTGAAGGCTTCGGGGGCGGCGGTGCTGTCCAGTTTCATGTAGGGATAGTAGGTCAAAGGAAGTACCTGCCAGGGAGCGCTGGAACCCATGTCCTTGTCCCGCTGGGGAGTGGCAACCCGGTAACCGTTGGCGTCCTTGTTAAAATGGACCCCTTCAAACCCATAGGTGGTTATTTCGTAGTATTCCTGTGTGGTGGTCCGTTCAAAGTAATCCAGAATCTGGCGCATCTTGGCCTCGGGCACCTTCTTTGAAATAAACATGGAGTCCACAACTCCGGTCCCGCCGGCGGTGGAATAGAAACCCGATTTTCCTTCCAGGGGCGGAATAAGCTGGGCTTCCGCATTGGAAATTCCGGCCTGCTTGAGCAGCTGGGTAAAGGGATAACACCACCGGGCGGATTCGTTGATGAACAGTACCGCCGCGCCGGACTGGAACAGTTCCGTCGCCTGGGTGGGCTTCATAACCGCGAATTCCTTGGAGAGCAGACCCCGCTTATAGGCTTTGTTTAGCCAGACGATAAAATCGGTAAAGGAAGGGGCAAGCTTGGGATGCACGATACCGCCCTCAGCATTTTTGTAAATACGCACATTGTCAAAGGCCGCCGAAAGGCCGCCGTTTGCGTTGATAAACATATCCTGCTTGGAGGCAAGGCCGATCATATTGGGGTTCTGCTTTACCACCGCTTCCAATACATCGAGCAGTTCATCCATGGTGGTGGGCATTTTCAGGCCCGCCTTGTCCACCAGATCCTTGCGGACGATGGGGGCGCCCTGTACCCGGGGTACGCTCTGGGGCACGCCGTAGATCCGTCCCAGAACCCGGCTGGTCCTCCACGAATCGGGGGCGACATTATTTTTCAGGTTGGGATATTTGGAAAAATCCCCCAACACGTCCGTCAGATCCCAGAAGGCGCCGTTCTGTACCGCGGTGATAAATCCGGGATTGTTCAGATCGTTGGAGTTATTGGCCACCAGCACTTCCGGGAGATCGTTGGAAGTGAGGATCAGGTTGAGCTTGGTCCGGTAGTCCCCGTCGGGAACCCAGGTCACATCCAGTTTTACCCCGGCTTTTTCCTGATACGCCTTCCAGTAGGCATTGTTCATATCAGGCACCTGATCGAAGAGCCGCACCGTCATCTTGATGGGGAGCGCCCCGCCTGCCGCCGCCGTATCTTTTGAGCCGCCGGCCCATACTGCGCTAACCATGGCGATCAACAAGACCGCCATGACCGGTAAGGTTTTTTTGGTTTTCATACTTTTCCTCCTGTGCAATAAAAAAATAAATACCTGCCCGGCAAGGGTCAGATAATAAACGCCAAAACTATTTTGTCCCCTTGGTGTACACATCCCGTGCGTCCAACTGGTTCCGCAGGGGCTTCCCCTCCCGGTACAGTTTGATGTTGTCACAGATGATGTTAAGGCCGCTCAGGGCCAGGTCGGGAATTTCCGGGGTGCAGTGGGGGGTGATCACGAAGTTGGGCAGATCCCAAAGGGGGCTGTCTTTGGGGAGCGGCTCGGGATCAAACACGTCGCTGGCCGCCATGGCGATGGTCTTGTTCACCAGCGCCTTGTGCAGGGCCGCCTGATCAACCACCGCGCCCCGCGCCATGTTCACGAGGTAGGCCGTGGGCTTCATTAAATGCAGTGCCCGATCATCAATCAAATGGTAGGTTTCATCGGAAAGCCGCACCGCCAGGACGACAATGTCGCTTGCCTTTAAAATTTCATCAATGTTCTGGCCCTTGTCGGCAAAATATGCCTTGTCCACGCCGGGCGGAACCTCAAGGGCCTCCCGGTCATAGCCAAGGACGGTCATGCCGAAGGCCTTGGCGCGGGTGGCCAGCGCCTTCCCCGTGTGCCCCAGCCCCAGAATGCCGATGGTCTTGGTGTAAAGCCCCCGTCGATCCCGGTAGAGGTTATTGAAACTGTGAGCGCGCTGCTGCTGCTCCAGTTCCCGGGAATTGTAAATAAGGGAAAGCATGAGAAAAAAGATATGCTCCGCCAACACCGGCGCGGAACGCCCCGCCGATGCGGTAAGGTAGATGCCCCGCTGGAAAATTTCAGGATGGGCGGAATTGTTTGCCCCCGCATGGTCGCAGTGGACCCACTTCAGGTTTTTACCCGCCGCCAGCACCTCCGCGGAAATATCCCCCGCCATAATCGCCACATCCGCATCCTTGATCTTCTCTTTAACATCGGGAATATCATCGTGCCTGGCCCGGACAATTTCGACAGGCCCCAGGGCTTCCACCAGCTTATCCCAGTGCCAGTCGGTATACGGTTCGGTGGTAAATACCTTTTTAATAGTATGCGCTTCACCCATGTATTGCTCCTCAGATATCCGATATTAAACAATCATAAACCCCGCCGCAAAGCGGCCGGGGCCACATAAGGTTCGCGCCGTTTCAATGGCGCGAACTACTTCTTGAACAATTGCTCGACATTCGGATCGATAAACTTTTCCCGCTTTATTTGACCGCGGCTTACCGCCTGCTCAAAGGCTGCGTTATAGCGCCTGTCCAGTTCCTGCAGGGTCGGGCCGGGGGCCGCGGAGCCGAGGATGATTTTGGAGAAGGCATTGTAGATCGTATCGCCCTCTGTGGTTACCACGTATTCAGCCCGGGTAGGCCGTATAACGGCGCCCGCATTGTACTGGGCAAGATCGTTCCACTGGGCCCGGGGGCTCGGCTTTGCCTTGGCAGCCACGTCCGCCAGGAGGGGAACGTTTTTACCGGTGGTGAACATGCTGGCAATCAGATCGTCATTGGTAAGGTAGTCAAGTACGGTCTGTACTTCCTGCAGAACGCCGTCCTTCTTGGCCGATACGTTAATCGAATAGTAGGATGCGCCGCCGGTGGAAGGATTGTAGGATTTGGCGGGGTCCTTTACGGGAATGGGCGCGACACCCCATTCAATCTTGGCGGGGAACTGATCGTAGAGTACCCCGACGTTATAGGAGGGACTGCACAGTATAAATCCGATATTGCCTTCCGCAAACTGAGCGCGGAAGGTATCGTCGTCCAGGGTTTCAAGTCCGGGGTACATCCCGCCGCCCCTGGTTATCCGCTGGATCATATCAAAAAATTCGGTGTATTCAGAGAAGACAAATTTGCCCGCAGTAAAATCCCACCAGTATTTTCCAATAGAAGGGGCAACTACCCGTTCAATAAAATTTTCATGGAAGTTGGGGTATTTAAGGGGGATAGCCATACCATAGGTTTTCCCGGGACTCACTTTGCTTTCCGCAATAACAACCTGTTCAAATTCCGCCCAGGATTTGGGGGGAGCGCTGAACCCTGCCTTGGCAAGGAGTTCCTTGTTGTAGACCATGGAGGAATAGGCGGTTCCCATGACATCCAGGGCATAGGTTTTGCCTTCGAAGACGGTTACCCCTTCAAGCTGATATGATTTGTACCGGTTTATTTTGCCTGAATAGCCGGGCAGTTCTTCGTAGGGAAGCACAATCTCCTGCTGGACGTGCTGGGAAAGCCGTTGGTTAGACTTGTAGATATAGGGCAGTTCCCCGGCCCCGGCGGCCAGGTCTATGGCATTCCAGAAATCGCCGCCATAGACCGTATAGGTAAGTTTGATCCCCGCCTTGGGGCCGGGACCGTCCGGCGCGTTAAAGGCCGCCACCGCCGCTTCATAGTCGGACTTGTTGTGGCCGTCATTGGTCCACACCGTAATCTCTTTAAGCTTGGGGCCGCCCGAATCCTGTGCACCCCTGGCGTATACAGACGCCGCTGCCGCTAAGGTAAGAACCAACAGAAGGCCGATAACCTTGTTTTTGTTCATACATCCTCCTAAAACATCCGGTCTAAGAACATCAGTTATCTGATGTTCCTTTATGATAAACCCTCTCCCGGCGGATTGCAAGAAAATTTGTATTTTTTTTATTATTTTGAGGCAGTTCCAAAACTAATCGAGTTTTGGAACCAGATCATTTACTCATTATTGAGGCGCCTAATCCTGAAATCGTGTCAAATTGACCCTACGTGCACCCACAATAATACACATGAGTTATTTTGACACAATTTTTAAAAAGACAGATTTTCTTTTTTTGGTAAAAATTAAAAAACGGATTCATCGGGATGATGTAATTCTTTGTATTATAATGAATTACAAAAAACCATCAAGATATGGAGCCTTGAGGCTTAAACTTGGCACGGTCCATGCTTATATATCAATGTTGATGGAAATTGGAACCCAGGTTCCTCCCGGACGCCATAACGGCCCGTTGGGCCAGGGTTCGGTGAAAAAAGAAAAGCCCATCGAACATTGAGAGGAGATATATCATGAAAACTGTAACCCTGTATCGTCCGTTTAACATCGGGAACGCCCTGAGCGATTTTGACCGCTATCTGGAGACCTTCTTTGGGGATTCCCCCCTGGCTCCCGCCGACCGGATTTTCAATCACCTGCCTGCGGTGGATGTCCGCGAAAAGGAGGACGCCTACCTTCTGGAAGCGGATCTTCCCGGCTATGACGAAAAGGGCATCCAGGTCCATGTGGACGGCGGTACCCTGACCATCGAATCCGGCCAGGCGGACCAGCGGGATGTGTCCCCCGAAAAGGACAGGGACGCCGAAAAAGCAAAGGATGTCTTCCTTATCCGGGAACGCCGGAGCGCCTCTTTCAGCCGTTCCTTCAAACTGCCGGAAAACGCCGACCCCGAAGCGGTGACCGCCTCCTTTAAGAACGGCACCCTGAGCCTGGAAATCAAAAAGCGCTCTGAAGCCCAAAAGCGGGTGATTCAGATCAACGCATAGCCCCCCTGCAACCGTGGCTCCCCACGGGCACGCAAAGGCATAATCGGGGGTCCTGTCAGGGGAATTCATGCCCCGCAGGCGGGTCACGAATTCCCCTGACACCCCCGCCGCCTTTATCCCCAGCGTGCCCGTTACAAACTCCGGTTGCAGGGGGGCTAAGCTGGTTATAGGGAAACGCTTTGTGGGGCATGTTCAGCGGCAACGCACCGCCCTCCCGCCGCCTGCCCGTAGCCGTTTTGCCATAGAGGTAAGCGTGCCCGTTACAAACTCCGGTTGCAGGGGCGGCTGGATCTCTGTTGGGACAGGGAAGAGTACAAGCTATGTAAAAATGGTTTAAAAATACAGGCGGCCTTGCGTAAACTGTATGTTAAGCGCCCTTTCCCCATATGTTCACTGCGAAACTTTTTTCTTCTTCCATAAATCAACCAGAATCCAGGGCAGGTACTCGACAGTCCAGACTGTTAGATCCACCAATAGCATACCGAGCAAGTAACCGCGTTTGCCTAAGAAGCTGAACCAGTTATCCAAGGTTTCCAGAAAGGTTCCTTTCGCCGGATAACTTAAAAAAACAAAATTGGTACCGAGTATGCTGTTCAAAATAGCGTCGATGGCAAAAAAACCCAGTATAAAGATGGTAACTTTCCCGAGATTTTTGATGTTCGGGCGCAGGTCTTTTCCGAACAGCAGCATCAGCGGTGTAGCGACGAGGAAACAGTGGTACGTAAAATCCTGAAACACCCAATAGGAAAAGAAGGGAAAGCGCGTCCAGTCGGGGGTAAGCAGTGACAAGAGGGGGCTGATAATCCCAAGGCTGTAAAGCAGCTCTCCCGTGAGTTTGGTTGGTTTGAATGCGTGGAAAACGCCCACGACCATGAACAGATTGCAGATTTGAAACGGCAGTTCGTGCACCGGATACGGATGGACAGTGAAAATGAGGGTGACATGGGTCACACACTCAATCACGAGCGGCACAATCGTCCATATCCTTAAAAAGACCTTGCGAACCGGGGCGGTTGACCTGCGATAGAATACACAGGCTATGGTAACAACTACCGCAATACACCCCAGCGTGATAAGATGTTCCCTGCCGAATGTGGTAAAACCGGTACCGAATGCGTCATAGTCCTCATTAAATGTCCAAAAAGAGTCAGGCAACATGATAAATTTCTCCTGTGATATACTTATTCATAACGGAATACTATTGTCAACTCAGTGCGTTTTAAAGTATTCGCCTAAAACGCCTTGAAAGTCAAAAAATGCCTGGCTGGGACCTCGTCATTTCACAAATAACCTATACCAGAGCAGCAGAATCTTATAGCCGAAGTAGGGGAAGATCCGGAAAAAGCGGAGGGGTTTTTGGAAGCAATAGCCTACCCATTCAAGGCCCTGGTCAAAGGTTTTGCGGGAAGGGCGGCGCCTCCGTTCGGCGAACACATCAAAGAGATCGCTGCACCAGAGCCGCATCCCCTGGCTGAGCCGGCCCGTGTTCCGGGCAATCCACTGTTCTTCCCCCCGGATACCCTTGCCCACCAGGAGCAATGACGGGGAGGCCTTGCGGATGGCCTCCAGAATGGTGGCTTCTTCCTGGCGTTTAAAAGCGCCGATAAAACGGCCCACGATACGCAGCCGGGGGAAGGTTTGGCGGATGTTTTTTTCGGTCTTTTGAAGGATACGCCGCTGGCCCCCCAGCAGGTACAGGGAAAATTCCCGGGCCTCCAGAATGGTAAGGAGATTTACTGCGAAGTCGAAGGGCATGTACCGGACCGCTTTTTTACCGGTCAGGAACCGGATACCCCCGATAAGACTTTTAGAAATGGGAAGTACCAGGGCGGCATTCAGCACATAAGTACGGTATTCCCCGTTTCGGCGGGCCCGCAGCAGGTCCGAAAGGGAGAGGAGGACGATATTCTGCCCGCCCTCCGCAGCAAGCAAATCGTACACAACCTCGGTAAGCCGGTCCTGGGCCACAATATCAATGCCCACTTTGAGGAGACTGACCCGTTCTTTCGCCGGCCCCTCCGGGGGAGGGCTTGCAGGGGGATTTATTGAATCTTCTGTTGTGGCCTGTAGGTCCACGAAGCGCTCTCCAAAAGAATGATCCGTATAGCCGCCGCCCCATAAAGGGCCGCAGTTTCAGTCCTTAGAATTGTATCACCTATCTTTACGGGTTTAAACCCTGCCGCCAAAAATCGGCATACCTCGGCGGGGGAAAAGCCCCCTTCAGGTCCTATAACCATGGCGGTAAGTTCCGGCCTGCCTTCAAGATAGCCGTGGAGACTTCCTTCGTCTACCGGGTCCTGGTGGAACAGCAGCCCCCGGCTGCCGGGCCGCCCGCTCTTGATACTATCCCAATAGGCCAAAAGGCCATCCATATCCAGGGGTGCATGGACGGCGGTAGCAATGCCGGACCCGCTCTGCTGACGCGCCTCCCGGACAATCCGTTCCCAACGCCCCAGCTTTTCTTCCCCCCCGCCATGAATTTTCGGGATCGAATGTTCCGAAGCAAAGGGGACAATTTCAGTGATCCCCCCTTCGGCGGCCTGCCGGACGATTAAGTCCATTTTGGTTCCCTTGGGCAGCGCCTGGAACAACAGTATCGGCGGAATCCTCTGAATTGGCGCCCGGCGCCCTTTTTCGGCCAGGCACTCCCCAAGAAGGGTATCCCCGTCAACCGAATGGACCCGGAACTCAACTTCCGTGCCGCCGGGGAGGAGCGCCGGGAAGGACGCCCCGCTTTTGAGCCGCCTGACCCGGACCAGGTAATGATAATCCCTGCCGGTAAGCCGGATAAGCCCTTCGGAATCCGGCGGCTGGGACAGGATGAAGCGCTTCATAAAAAGCCACCCGGCGTTTTCTTATGAGGCCAGAGCAAGATCCTCCTGGGATACTTCTTCCTGCAGGGCCTTAAGGGTCTTGCTGGTCTGCATCAGGGTACGGAAGCCCCCCTGCCGGATGATATTCACCGCCTCCTGGAGCTGCACATCGTATTCCAGATCGTATACCGGGGCAATAGTGGTCCGGTTTTGCTCGTTTCGGACAAGCCGGCTGAGTAATGATGCATCAAGCTGATATTCCCTGCTTAACACCCGGCCAAAGGCTTCGATCTCTGCGGAACTGGCCTTGGGATGATCCTTGATGAAGTCGGGGATTTTATTCGCCGTGATGAGGGTGTTGAGCTTTTCCGCATCAGCGGTGGTGAATTCGGGGAATTTCACCTCCCGGTCCGGGGGAATACCGATCTTGTCGATGTTCACATCGCTGGGGGTGTAGTACCGGGCGGTGGTGATCTTGAAGCCAATTTTATTGTCCATCAGGGGATAGACCTGCTGGACCGATCCCTTTCCATAGGACTTTTCCCCCACGAGATATGCCCGGCCCCGGTCCTTGAGGGCCCCCGCCACGATCTCCGAAGCCGATGCGGAACCCTTGTTGATAAGCACCACCATGGGGATATCCCCGCTGACCAGGCTGGACCTTTGGGCACTGAAAACCGAATTTTCCCCCGGAATCCGGGACTTGGTGCTGACCACCACCCCGCCGTCCAGAAAGAGGTCGCTGATACCCACCGCAGACTGCAAAAGCCCGCCGTAGTTATTCCTTAAATCAAGAATCAGCCCCTTGTAGTTCTTCGATTTGAATTCGGCAATGGCTTCCCGTGCCCTGGTCACCGTCATGGGGGTAAAGGTGAGCAGCTTGAGGTAACCCGTATCGCCGATCATGGCGTATTTGGTAGTGGGCACCTCAATAATCGCCCGGATCAGGGTGACGGGGAATTCAAGCTTTTCCCCCCGCCGGATGATGAGCTTAACCTCATCCCCCGCAGGCCCCCGCAGCCGGGCCAGCACATCCTCCATGGTGAGCACATCGGTGGATTCCCCGTTTATTTCGATGATAAGATCCCCGGGGTTGATCCCCGCCCGCCAGCCGGGGGTGTCCTCAATGGGGGAGGCCACTTCCACATAGGATGGCTTGCCGTCGGGCCGTTCCCCAATGGGCTTGGAGATATAAAGCCCCACCCCGCCGAAATTCCCCTGGGTGGTATCGTTCAGATCCGCCATATCCGATTCGGGCAAAAAGTTTGAATAGGGGTCCCCCAGGGCGTTGAACATGCCGGCCATGGCCCCTTCAAAGATCGTCTTGGGATCAACCTCTTCCACATAATGGCGCTGAATAAAATCAAACACGTTCTGCATAATCGAAGTGTACTGCCGGGCTTCCTGGGCCTTGCTCTGGGCCTCCACACGGGGAACCGACGCAGCGGTAAACACCACACAAAGTACCACGGTAGAAAGAATCCATAACCAGGAGAACTTTCGGCCGGAAGAAGGGGACTTGGTTTCGTTCATAGGTATATTATTGTAGAAATCATATAGGGTTTGTCAACAGGAGGGGAATGTCCCTTGCCAATAATCCCAAATTTGGGTATTATAAGGGTATGATTAATCCTGTTATTAAGCCGTCCAGCGAACTCCGCAAAAATTACAACAATATTGCCGAAATATGCCGTACCAGCAAGGTTCCGGTTTTTTTAACCCGTAATGGCGAGGGTGATACGGTCCTGATGGATATGGAGACCTACAGCCGCCGGGAGGAAGATCTGATAGTTGCGGAGCGCCTTATGGAAGCCGAGCGCCGACGGATGGCCGGTGAAAAAGGCTATACCATTGAAGAACTGGAAAAAAGCCTGACTGAAGCAATCAAACTTGGCGCAGCGGAAGGGAAAAAGGGATAGTATAAATGCCTTATGAAGTACGCATATCCTCTGTTGCCTATGACGACCTGAATAATCATTTCCATTTTTTGGCACGGGTTAGCGAGAGCGCCGCAGAACGGCTTAAAGCTGGCATTTTGAAGGATATCCGTTCCCTCAAAGAGATGCCCTATCGAACCCCCGCTTATAACCGGCCTTATTTACCGCCCGGGAAATACCGCTATTTGTTATCCGCCCGAAGATACCGTATTGTTTATCAAATTAATGATGATACGATAAATGTAGACTACATTGAAGATTGTCGGCAAAACAACGAAACAAGCCGTCCGGGGGGCAGACCTGAGTCTTTTGAAGATGATGAGTAAGCGCCGCTGGCCGTCATCTACCCGGTTTTACCCTCTTTTCCTTTCTCGTATATCCCCGGCTCATAGACTTCCCGCTTATAGCCCAGCCGGTCCAACTCGCAGGCCAGGAGATAATTGACCGAATCGGAAAAGTTTTTCCCGCCGTTTTCCTTCCCCCATTTGTCTATGGCGTTTGAAAGCCATCCTTCCCACCTGACCGAGTGCTGCACCTTCTTCATGTCTACAGTATTGAATAAATTTGCTTTATTTTCAATTTCTATAATTTTTTTTCATTGACAATGTACCCTATATGGGTACATATTGGACACATGAAAGAAAGGAAGAAGCCACGGACAGTTCAGCTCCCCCAGTGGATGGACGCCGCTGTTTCCGAGCTTGCGGTAAAGGATAAACGGAGCGTGAGCGGGGAAATTGAATTTTTGGTGGCGGCGGCGATGAGGAATCACGCCCAAATGGGGGATGGGGCCGGCGCAATTCCGGTTCTGTCAGGAACTGAAACGAGTATGAGCAGCCCGCAGGGGTAGTAATAATGTTTTGGAGGCCGTTATGGCGGGATTGCGTAAAGTAAGGGCGATTATCAAATGGTTTATACCAGACAGCCTTTTGTATCATTATCTGACGCCGTTATTCAAAATACTAACAAAGGCAAGTGAAAAGCCGCGAAAACAATTGCGTTTTCAAATTAATCTTACTGACCACTGCAATTTGAATTGCGCCGGTTGTACTGCTTTTTCTCCGCTTGCGGAAGAAAAGTATATGGATGTCGATGGCTTTGAACGTGATTGTGCGCGATTATCGGAATTGGCCGGCGGGAAAATCGAACTTATTGATTTGCTTGGCGGTGAACCCCTATTACATCCCGAAATTGCAAGAATTGTCGAAATAGCGAGGAAGTATTTTGATGGCGATATAAATATTGTTACCAATGGTGTATTGCTGACAAAAATGCCGGAGGTGTTTTGGCATGTTTGTCATAAAAATGATATTGGTATTATCATTAGCGGGTATCCAATTAAACTTAAAATAGAAGAAATTCAAAAACATGCAGAATCAAATAAGGTAAAACTGGTTATTCGTGGAGGCACAAATGATATCAAAATATGGAACAAGGTTCCGTATGATTTAAGCGGGAAACAGAATCCGGTCAAGAATTTCAGAATATGTTATGGGGCAAATATGTGCATCAATCTCGAAAACGGCAGATTAGCAACATGTCCTATCCCCTTTGTAATAAAACAATTCAATAAATTCTTTCATCAAAATATACCGGTATTGGAAAGCGATACCATTAATATATACAAGGTGAAAAGTATCGAAGAAATATTTGATTTTCTCCGTCGTCCAAATACACAATGTAACTATTGCAATTTGAAGGGCATAAAATATGGGATAGATTGGGCTGTCTCAAAAAAAGATATAAACGAATGGGTGTAGGCATTAGGCGAACACAGTGACGAAAATGTAATAGCGGAATACGTGAAAAATCAAGGAAGGTAATTAGAAAATAATAAAAAGATACACGATGACAAACGATACAAAATTCTTCTTAAAAATACTGGGTGAAATTGCCCGTATTATTTTATTCGTATTGAGGGGTCTAATACCCCGCCCTTTAGGGCGGTTAAAAAGGTATTAGCCCCCGAATATAACCACCTTACGAGAACAACATGCCTCGTCCTTTAGGGCGAGGTATTTGATTAAAAAAGGTAAATATTTCTTGCGCCATGGAGAGCCTGTAGAAAAACCCTTTACAAACCAAATAAACGGTAATAATATTTTACATTAGAGGGGAAACCATGGCAAAATATAAACATACCGATGCAGCATCCGGGCAGGGATTGTTTTT
>BOAV01000039.1 GCA_026002045.1 Spirochaetia bacterium
TCAGGGTATTAAAGAGAAAATGGGGGTTGATCTGGGCCCGGAGCGCCTGAAAATGATACCGTTCCCGGACTTCGCTTTCCTGCCGGAGCTTGTCAAACAAATCGTTGATCCGCGTTTCCATATCCGTAATGGTTTTTCCCAGGCTCCCGATTTCATCACTCCGGTGCATATTGAACTGTTTTATTTCACGGGTCTGAACATAGTGTTTCACCCGGTCATCCAGAAGCCTGATGGGTCTTGCGATGGTATAGGCAATGACAATCATAATCATAATAAGGATGAACAGAAACAGTACCATGCCGTAATTAATATCCCGGGACAATACGGAAAGGCCGTCGGTGATATGCTGATAGTTGGTAAAATGCAGCGCCAGTAAGGGCCGGCCCTTAAAGGTCCAGGGCGTTTCCAGCGGATCGTAATTCAGCAAATACCGGATACCCTCCAGTTCGCGGATCATGCTGCCCCGTTTTTCCGGCCCAATGTCATTCATCAGATCCTGTATATGTTCAGATCCTATGGCCCCCACTTCGTCCACGGCAAAAACCGGTTCCCCGGTATTCCGGTTACAGATATATAAAAAGTCGGCCTCCGTGCTGTACCGGGAGAGGATGGAACTGAGCTCCCGCTGATTAATGCTGATGATGAGGGTGGCCAGCCGATCCCCCGTATAGGTGGGATAGAGGATTGAACGGGCCAGGGAAATAAACTGTCCCGGTTCCCGCTCCACAAAGGAGGGGGCAAAAAGGCTCCAGGAAATATGCCCCATATTAACCATGCTTTCTTTAACCCAGTCCTGATCCAGCACAAAACGGTAGTCTTTAAAATTCAGGCTCCAGTTGGCATAGGCCCGGTTTTCCCTGTCAAACATGGTGATTCTGACGTTATCAAGCTCAAAGAGATTATTGATTAACAGGGTTTTTACGATATCGTCAAACTGCCTGTTCCGCTCGTAGTAACTTGATTCCGCATCATCCAGAATGGAAAGCAGTTTTGCGTCCTGGGTAAACACATTGGATATGTTGGCCATTTTCTGAAAGGCCTGATAAAAATCTTCCTCCCCCCTTTTGATGTTTTTGATTATCTGATCGCTTAATTCCTGCCGGATATAATTCTCGTAGGATGTTTTAATGATGATAAAACTAATGTAAATGGGAATGAGCAGGAATGTCAGGATCATCAAGAAAACATGTATGGTGAGACTTTTAAAGGGGCGCTGCAAGGTTATCACCTTCACTGCCGTCTTCCTCTCCCCATTCCGCCAGCTTGCGGTGCAGGGTTTTGCGGCCTATGCCCAAAGTTTCCGCAGCCCGGCTCTTGTTGCCCTTCTGGGCGGAAAGGGTGTCCCGGATGATGATCTTTTCCGATTCTTCCAGGGTTGTGCCGATGGGGATGCGAATCCAGCCTTCGTCACTGCCCTTCCGTAACGTGGGGGGAAGATCGTCTTCGGTGATGGTGCTGCCCTTGGCCATGACCAGGGCGCTTTCCATACAGTTCCGCAGTTCCCGGACATTGCCGGGCCAGTCGTAGGCGTAGAGGATGGACCGGGCCCTGGGGTCGATGCCCTCCAGGGCCTTGCCGTTTTCCTCGGCAAATTCTTTGAGAAAGGCGGTTATCAATAGAGGAAGGTCATCCTTGCGCTCCCGCAGGGGGGGCACGTGGATGTTCACCACGTTGAGGCGGTAGTAGAGGTCCTCCCGGAAATTACCCTTTTCAATTTCCGCCTTGAGGTCCTTGTTGGTGGCCGCCACGATGCGGACATCGGTCTCGATGGTCTCTTCCCCGCCGAGGCGTTCAAATTTCTTTTCCTGCAAAACCCGGAGGAGCTTGATCTGGATGTTCTGGTCGATTTCACCGATTTCGTCCAGAAAGAGGGTGCCCTCGTGGGCAAGCTCGAAGCGGCCCCGGCGGCGGGCCGCTGCCCCGGTAAAGGCCCCCTTTTCGTGGCCGAAGAGCTCGCTTTCCAGGAGGCTGGCGGCCAGGGCCGCGCAGTGGACCTTGATCAGGGGCTTGCCCTTGCGGGGGGAGAGTTCGTGGATGGCGTCCGCCACCAGTTCCTTGCCCACCCCGGATTCCCCGGTGATCAAAATGGAAGCCTTGGTGGGGGCCGCCCGGTTGATGGTGTCGAAAACTTTGCACATGGGGGCGCTGGTGCCGATGATGGTCTCGAACTGCTTCCGGTGCTCCAGCTCCTCTTCCATCCGCCGGTGTTTGAGGACCAGTTCCCGATTTTGCAGGGCCCGCTTGACCAGCAGGGAGAGCCGGTCCAGGTTGACCGGCTTGGTGAGGAAGTCGTAGGCCCCGTCCCGCATGGCCGCCACGGCGTTTTCCACGGTGCCGTGGCCGGTGAGGACGATCACCGGGAGGCCGGGGCTTTCGGTCCCGATACGCCGCAGAAGTTCCTCCCCGGTCATGCCGGGCATCCGTAAATCGGTTATCACCAGGTCGATATCACCCCTGCCGAAGAGCTTCCAGCCCTCAGTCCCGTCCGCGGCGGTGATCGCCTCGTGGCCGTCCATTTCCAGGGCCGCGGCGAGCCCTTCCCGGATGTTCTTTTCATCGTCAACGATCAATAACTTGAACTTCATTCACACCTCTATATAAGGAAGATTAACCACAGAGAACACAGAGGGAAGACACAGAGAACACAGAGAAAGAAAAAATATTAATTCTTTCTCCTAAATCTTCCTCTGTGTCCTCTGTGCTAACTCCGTGCACTCTGTGGTAAATCTTCCTCCCTTCTTCCTTCGTTTAGTCTTTGGCAGCACCCACCGCGTCAAAACCGATAAGCCGCCGTTCCTTCTGGGGGATGGGCAGGGTAATCGTAAAAACACTCCCCTCCCCTTCCCGGGATTTTACGGAGATTTCCCCCAGATGTTCCCGGATGATCTTGAACACCAGGGTGAGCCCCAGGCCGGAACCGGTCTCCTTGGTGGTAAAATAGGGTTCGAAAATTTTGGAGAGGTTTTCCTCGGGGATGCCGGTTCCGGTGTCCTGAATGCTGATAAGGGCCTCGGCGTCCCGCTTTTCGGTTTTGATGGTGAGAATCCCCCCATCGCCCATGGCGGCGGCGGCGTTTTTTATCAAATTAAGGAAGGCCTGCTTCAAAAAACGCTCGTCAAAGTTGAGGAGCGGGAGACTGTCGTCCAGGGCCAGCACACATTCGATATGGGCTTCCTCAAGCTCGTAGAGGACAAAGGCCGCAAGCTCCGAGAGGAGGGCGTTGATGTCCCCCTCCACGGGGTTGATGTCCATGGGCCGGACCGCAAAGAGGAAGTCCACCACGATATGGTTGAGCCGGTCGATTTCTTCGTTCACCACGCCGATATACTTGTCCAGCTGATCGAAATAGCCCGCCTGAAACATTTCCCGGTTCTGGACAAGAGCCTTTTGAATGAGTTGTATATGGATAGAAATGGAACCCAGGGGGTTCTTGATTTCGTGGGCAACCCCGGCGGCCAGGGTAGTCAGGCTTGCAAGGTTTTCCGCCCGCCGCAGCCGGGCTTCCTTGCCCCGCTTGTCGGTGATGTCCTCCACATGGATGAGGGAGCCGGTGACCTGATGGTTCCGCACCAGGGGCAGGACGCTGAGACTGAGGAGCCGCTGTATGCCCTTCGCCTCCACGTTGAATTCCCGTTCCTCCACCCGGTCCCCGCTTAAAAGGGTGGCCTCGAAGAATTCCGCCACCTTTTCGTCCTGTACCACGGTCCAGATGGGCTCGTTTCCCGGCTCGGAAAGGGTGATGGGGAGGAAGCGCTCGGCGTATTTGTTGGCCATCACCAGGCTGTGCCGGGTGTCGCAGACCAGGATGCCCTCGGTGAGGGATTCCAGCACCGTTTCCAGCCGGTCTATTTCACCGGCCGCGGAAAGGACCAGATCCTCCACCTGTTCGGGATTGAGTTTATTGAGTTTTTTTAGGGCCCGTGTGATAAAGTCTCTCACGTCAGTTCCGCCAGGCCGGTTTTAAGGCCGGTGATAAGCCGCTCCAGGGCCAGGGCGGGGCTCTGGTTCCAGGTTCCTACGGCGGCGTCCGCCTCCCCCGCGCATTTCTTCCATACTTCATTATAGGCGATTTGCCGGGGACTTCCATCAACGGCTCCGACCTGAGCCGCCGCAGCCTCTGAAACAACCCGCAGGACGGCCCCCAAAAAGCGGGAAAAAAGGGAGCGGAGCTCAAAATTTTCTGTTTTGGCGAGGATTGCGGCGGTAAGCTCCTGATTACGCTCCGGGGGCCGCCCCAGAGCGGCGGCTTCGGCGATGGGGGCGGCGTATTGGGTCAGGGACGACAGTTCAGGGGGCGGAGCGCCGCCCCGCCGCCGCAGGGTTTCGATGGCGCCCGTGGCCGCCGAGGCGGCAAAAAGCGCCCCCAAGGGATAGAGGCTCTCCGGGGGGACCGGGAGGAAGGAATCCAGGTAGGAAGCGAGGCTGGGGCCTTGGCCCGCATCAGATGAATTTTCCTTGTAGACCTTGCGGATCACCTCCGCCTCGGTCTTTTCGTCCCGCTTCATAAATCGGTAGGGCCGCAGCCGGGAAAGCAGGGTGGGAAGGATCGCCTCCCTGCGGGAACTGGTGAGCACGATGGTAAGCCGGTCCGGGGGCTCCTCCAGAATTTTGAGCAATGAATTCCGGGCTCCATCCTGCATCCGGTCGGCGTTTTCGATCACCAGGAGCTTCCGACTGCCCGAAGGGGCCAGATGTCCCCAATAGGCAGCCCGCCGGATCTGGGCCACGGGGATCATATCCGAAATCCCCTCGGCTTCAAGCTTGAGAGCGTCCTTTACGATGGAAGCGGAGAGCTTTTCCCGGCCCGCTTCATCCGCCCCCGGCAGGGCGTCCAAATCTTCTTCCAAAGATTGCAGCAGGGGATTCAGCTTCCCCAGCTTGGGATCATCCTCCCAGAGGACCGGGGAAAAACGGACCAAAAGCTTCCGTACCGCACGGATGAACAAAATCTGCGCCGAGGGAGCTTCCTTTTCCCGCAGGAATACCGCGCGAGCGGCGGCAATTTCCCCGGAAAAGGACCGGGGCCCCAGGAGCAGCAGGTCGGGGTGGGCAAGGAGCCGGTGCCGGGCGCAGGCGGAACAGGTACAGGTCCAGGAGGCGTGGGCATCCCCCTCGCAGGAGAGAACCCGGCCCAGTTCCAGGGCGGCGGTTCCCTTGCCGGACACGGGGGGGCCGAAGAAGAGCATGGACGGGGCAAGGATACCCACCCCTAAATCCTTCCGCAGCTGATCCGCGGCGCTCTGGCCCAGGACATTCTCAAACATTGGGAAGCACCGCGGGAATTTGCAGCGGCTGTTTGCCGTTGATGATAGGGAGGATGAATTCTGCGAAAATACTCCCTTCCAGCAGGGTTTTTTCATTAAAAAGGGGCTGAATGGTGAGGAGCAAAAGGAGCAGGCTTATGAGAACAAGCCCTTCCACAAAACCAAAGAGGAAGCCCAGAAAACGGTCCAGCCCCTCGAGCTTAATCCGCTGAATAATATCCCTTATGATATGCTCCACAATCCTGATTGCCCCAAAAACAACGATAAAAAGGACGATAAAGGCAATAATTTCGGGGATATGTTTGACATGCTGGAAAAAACGTCCCCTCAGGAAGGCGCCTCCGTTCTTATACAAATAGATGGCCGTCAGGAGGCCCAGAACCACGGCGGCTATGGGCATAAGCTCCGCCACAAAACCCCGCAGGGCGCAGCGGATTACCAAAAGGAAGGTTAGAAAAATAAAAATAGCATCAATGATCGACAGAGTCATGCGCCCCCCGAAGCTGAATGTTCCGCGCAAATGGCTTCTGCAATAAGGGATGCGCCATCGGCCGTTCCCAGACGGGCGGAGGCAGCGGCCATGGCGGCCCTCTTTTCATCATCCTCCGCAATGGCCCTAATGGTACTCACCAGGTTTTCCGGGTTTACATCATCTCCAAGGAGCGCCACGGCAGCCCCGGCCTTTTCAAAAAAGCGGGCGTTTTCCACCTGATCCCCCCGGGTGCCGGAACCGCTCAGGGGGACTAGTACCATGGGGAGGCCGCAGGCCGCGCTTTCCCAGACCGTCCCCGCGCCGCTGCGGCCCAGGACGATTTCCGCTGCCGCCAGAACCTGGGGCATCTCATCCCGGATATAGGGATAGGGAAGATACCGTTCCCCTGCGCTTACATCCCATTCTTTTTTGGGGCCCGTCTGGTGGACCACGGTGTACATTTTGGTCAGTTCCGCAAGGCTTTCCCGGACCAGGTTGTTAAGCTCATCCGCCCCCTGGCTGCCCCCCAAAACCAGGAGTATCCGGTCACCCGCTTTCAGGCCGAGAAAGGCCCGCCCCTGGGCCGCAATCAATTCCCTCTGCGCCGCACCGGCATGGCGGAATTCGGGCCTGACCGGGTTGCCGCTCACGGTGATGCGCTCCCGGTACTGGGGAGGCAGGAATCGGGCGGTGTCCTCATAGGCGGTAAAAATTCTTTTGGCAAAACGGATATTGATTTTGGTGGCCAGGCCGGGGCTGTAGTCCGATTCATGGGTAAACACCGGAATGCCCAGTGAGGCCGCCGCAGCACAGGGCGGGACGCTCACAAAACCGCCCTTGGAAAAAAGCAGCGCGGGTTTAAGCTTTTTAAGGATGCGCCGGGCGGCAAAAAAACCCGCCAGTACCCGAAAAACATCGGGGATGTTTTTTAAGGAAAAGTAACGCCGCAGCTTCCCCGAAGGAATGCCGTAAAATTCCAGCCCCGCAGCTTCCACCAGGGACCGGTCCATCCCCGCATTGGACCCCATCCAGAAGATACGTGACTGAAGGGCTGCCCGCTGTAAGCAGGAGATCACCGCAAGACCGGGATAAATATGCCCGCCGGTACCTCCACCGGTAAAAGCGATCGGCGCCTGGGATCGGTTGCGTGTCATGTTTTCAAAATATACGATTGACGGCCGATGGTCCATACCCGTTCTTTAGCGATCCAGATATTCCTTCAATTTCCGGCTCCGTTTGGGGTGCCGCAGCCGACGCAGGGCCTTGGCCTCAATCTGCCGGATCCGCTCCCGGGTGACATCGAAGATGAGACCCACCTCTTCCAGGGTGAGGGAATATCCGCCGTCCAGGCCGAAACGCATCTTGAGGATCTCCTGTTCCCGAAGGGGCAGAGTGGAAAGTACCTCGGCAATCTGTTCCTGGAGCAGCGTAGAGACCGTTTGGTTCGCGGGGTTTTCCACATCCTTGTCCTCAATGAAGTCCCCCAGCATGGAATCCTCATCTTCCCCCACGGGGGTATCGAGACTGATGGGTTCACGGGCCACATTTTTCACCATCTTTACCCGCTGACTTGTCCAGCCCAGGTGCTCGCCGAGTTCCTCATCCGTGGGTTCCCGGCCCAGGGCCTGCAGGAGTATTTTTGATTCCCGTGACACCTTGTTGATCTGTTCGATCATGTGGACCGGCACCCGGATGGTCCGGGCCTGATCCGAGATGGACCGGGTTATGGCCTGCCTGATCCACCAGGTCGCATAGGTGGAAAACCGGAAACCCTTGCGGTAGTCGAACTTTTCCACCGCCTTGATAAGGCCGATATTCCCCTCCTGCACCAGGTCGAAGAAAAGAAGCCCCCGGTTGGAATACCGCTTGGCGATGGAAACCACCAGCCGGAGATTCGCCTGGGTGAACCGGTCCTTGGCTTTTTTCATCATCATCCGGCCCCGGTTTATCTCCCGTGCCTGCAGGTTGATATTTTCTACGGATTCCTCAAACTCCATTTCTATGGACAGGAGCTTTTTTTCCGTAATCTGGATATGCCGGATAAGCTCCTTGATTTCGTCTGAACTGAGCCCCAGGTCTCCTTCCAGCCGTTCCCGTTCTTCCCTGATGGTAAGGAAGCGGCCCAGGGTCCGCAGTTCCCTGGTGGAACCCACCCGGAGCCGCTTTTCAAGGCGTTCCTGCTCACTCCTGTACCGCTTTATTTTCTTTGCGGTCAGGAGGTACTTCTCCGAAAAGGCGGCTATTTCATCCGGGTGTATCTCCGCCCCTTCAATGCCTGAAAGGATTCGCTTCCGCAGCCCGCAAAGTTCCCGGTCCTCAAAAATATCCCCCCCGACTTTGATGATCTGCCGCTTGCCCTCAATGTAGCTCCTGAGGTCCCCCCCAAGGGCCTTAAAGATTTCCCGGTAGCTCTGGTTCAGGCGGCGGCACTCGGCGAAGTATTCGACCGCCTCCTTCCGGGTTAGACCTAATTGCCGGGGGTCCTTTTTGGAAAAAACCTCGTGGTAAATCCGGTAAAATTCCGAAATAACCATCCCCGACTTCTTGATAACCCCGTTGATGATTTGCCCGGCGTTTTCTATCTGTTTAGAAAGCTCCACCTCCTGCTCGGCGGTAAGGAGGTGTTCCTTCCCGATTTCCCGCAGGTACATCCGCATGGGGTCGTCCACCGCAGATTCCTTCTCGTTGTTCGCCAGGCGTTTTTTATCCGCCCCGCCCTTTCCACGGCCGGACGGCTCCGGGTCCTCAACATCTTCCTCAAGGAGCCGGACATGATTTGTGTTCAACAGGGCAAGAACCTGTTCCATTTTGTCAGGATTTGCAATGTCCTCGGGCAGTAAAAAATCAGAAAGGTCATCAAAGGAAATATTTTTCTTTTCCTTTGCATATTCAATCAGCTTTACCACAGCAGGCTCAATCGACATATCCGTCATCTGTTTACTTCCTTACCGAACCGACTGACTATACCAGTATAAGAAAATTTGAAATTTTTGTCAAATATGTCTATATTGATAGTAAGGAGTAAATATGCTGGATTTGACCAGTATTGACAACAACGCATTTTTCAAGCTTAGTTATGGACTTTTCATTTTAACGGCAAAAGAGGGCGATAAGGATAACGGCTGTATTATCAACACCGTTACCCAGATAACGGATACGCCCAAACGTATTTCTGTTGCGGTCAATAAGAACAATTTTACCCACGACATGATACTTAAAACGGGCCTTCTTAATGTTTCTGTTCTCAGTGTTGAAACGCCCTTTTCTGTCTTTCAGAATTTCGGCTTTCAGAGCGGCCGGAATGTTGACAAGTTTGCCGGGGCGGCAGAGATAAAGCGCAGTGCCAACGGCATAATCTATGAGAGCCGCTATGCCAATAGTTTTATCTCCGGTACGGTTATCAGCGCCGGCGATTACAAAACCCATACCTTGTTTGTCGCCGATGTTACCGAAGCCGCCGTGCTGGGCGCCGCACCGTCATTAACGTACCAGTATTATTTTGATCACATTAAACCCAAGCCGCAGAATGGGGCGCCGCAGGCAGCGGCCGAAAAGAAGAGGGGCTATGTGTGTAAAATTTGCGGCTATGTGTACGAAGGGGATGAACTCCCGCCGGATTTTATCTGCCCCCTCTGTAAACACGGGGCTGCGGATTTTGAAAAATTGTAAAACAGGAACCAATTGACAAAATCGCCCGAACTGTTCATTATACCTTCTATGAGAAGGTCACTTCACCTCGGTATAGATGTCGGCTCGACAACGGTAAAAGTCGTGGTGATGGAAAGCTTAACCAAAGAAATAATCCTGTCAAAATATACGCGTCACAATGCCTATCAGGCAGAGACCGTGAAGAAACTGCTGCAGGAAGTTTTTGCGCAATTTCCCGATGCGGAATTCAAGACGGCCGTTTGCGGCTCCGGGGGCAGGACTATCGCCGAAATGCTCATGGCGCCATACATTCAGGAAGTTGTCGCGAACTCCCTGGCGGTCCGTACATTTTATCCGCAAACCCGGGTTGCCATTGAACTGGGCGGGCAGGATGCAAAAATTGTGTTTTTTCACTACGATGAGGCGAACAAAAGGCTTACCACATCGGATATGCGCATGAACGGCAATTGCGCAGGCGGAACCGGTTCCTTTATCGACGAAGTTGCCAATATGCTGCGTGTGCCGGTTGAAAATTTTCAGGCGCTTACCGAAAAGGGCACAACGGTCTACGACATTTCCGGCCGCTGCGGTGTTTTCGCAAAAACAGATATTCAGCCCCTGTTAAATCAGGGGGGCCGCAAAGAGGACATTGCGCTCTCGGCATTTCACGCCATAGCGAAACAAACAATAGGCGGCCTTTCACAGGGGCTTGAGCTGACGCCGCCGATCATTTTTGAGGGGGGGCCTTTTACCTTTAATCCGCATCTTATCAAGGTGTTTGCCGAGTGGCTGTCACTAAGCGGCGCCGACATAATCATTCCGCCCCGCAGCGAAACACTCATTGCACACGGCGCGGCCCTTTCCATTGACGAGATGTTCAGCCTGACCGCCAAAGTTATTGACACCGCAGATGTTATTGCAAAACTCACCGATTATAAAAAATACCTGGGCCAATCGGAAAATAAAAAGGTACGGAAGTATTTCGAGTCCGATGCGGAACGCTCAGATTTTGATGAACGGCATAAGCTGCCCCCCCCCGTGCAGAAATGTACGGCGCAGAGCGGAGAGACAATCCGTGTGTATCTGGGAATTGACGCCGGATCGACCACGACAAAATTTGTGCTCCTGGATGAAAATGAAAAAGTTGTGGACCGTTTTTATTCAAGCAATAAGGGCGAGCCGTTAATGGTCATAAAATCCGCCCTGCTTGATATGTACAAAAAATACGAGGACCTCGGCATCACCCTTGATGTCGCAGCCGTAGGTACCACCGGTTACGGCGAGCTCCTGTTTGCAAAGGCAATCGGCGCCGATTATCACACCGTTGAAACCGTAGCCCATGCCGCCGCCGCTCAAAAATATATTCCGGAGGCAAGTTTCATTCTGGATATCGGCGGCCAGGATATGAAGGCGATTACCATTTCCAACGACATTGTAACAAACATCACGCTTAACGAAGCCTGTTCCTCCGGCTGCGGTTCATTTCTGGAAAACTTTGCGTCTACCTTAAAAATTCCCGTGGAGCGTATTGCGGAGGCGGCTTTTAACGCAAAAAACCCTGCGGAGCTTGGCAGCCGCTGCACCGTATTTATGACGAGTACGATCATCACCGAACAGAAAAACGGCAAGCAGGCCGACGACATTATGGCAGGGCTTTGCCGTTCAATTATCGAAAATGTATTTACCAAGGTTGTGCGCATATCAAATTTTGCAAGCCTGGGCGACAGGATCGTTGCGCAGGGCGGAACCTTTAAGAACGATGCGGTACTGCGTGCGCTGGAACAGCACATCGAAAAGCCGGTTATACGCGCCCCCTATCCGGGCGAAATGGGGGCCATCGGAATTGCCCTTTTAACCAGGCGTCATATTGCCGAATACGGTTATGATTCTCCGCATACCTCAACTGCGGGTACAACACGCTTTATCGGGTTTGAGGCGCTTAAAACATTTGATTACACGCAGCAGACAAACTTACCCTGCGGCTTTTGCAGTAATAACTGCAACCGCACATTGATTACATTCTCCAACGGCGCCACCTGGGTTACCGGCAACCGCTGTGAACGCGGTGAATATTTAGGCGATAAGAACGACAACGCCCTGCGCGAAAAAATCAAATCAATAGGTGAACGTCTTGAATCTGTGCCGGATCTTTTTAAATTACGCGCAAAATTATTGTTTAACGATTACCCTGTTACCGCCTTGGCCCCGGCGAGGAATTATACCGTCGGACTTCCCCGTGCTTTGGATTTTTGGGGGACCATGCCGTTTTGGAAAACCCTCTATCAGGCGCTCGGTTTTACCGTTAAAACATCCCGCAAAAGCACCCGCAAACTTTTTGAAAGCGGCTTACAATCCATAGCATCTGACACGGTGTGCTTTCCCGCAAAACTTTCCCACGGGCATATTTACGATCTTGCAGCGCAAAAAGTAGACCGGATTTTTATGCCCATGGTAAACCGTGTGCCTTCCGAGAATACCGAAAAACTCAGTAACTATACCTGTTCGGTGGTAAAGGGTTATCCGCTTGTCATCAAATATTCCGACACGCCGGAAAAACGCTGGGGTATTCCTTATGACACGCCGATGTTCCACTGGTTCAGCCTTAAGGACCGCGATTTTCAAATTTGCCGGTATATAAAAGAAACATATAATATTGATGAAGCCCTTACCCGCAATGCGATTACGCAGGGGGATGCAGCGCTTGATTCGTTTAAAAAGGCGCTGGTTGACGAAGGGGCGCGTGTACTTGCATCGCTTAAGGGCGCCGATAAATTTGCCGTTGTTCTTGGCGCCCGTCATTATCAAAACGATGAACTTATCAACCATGATCTATCGCAGTATTTTACCAGCCTTGATATTCCTGTTTTAACCCTTGATTCGCTGCCGGGGATTGCGGACGTTAGTCTAAAGGGAACACGGCTTGATATAACGATAAACTCACATGCACGGCTGCTTTCAGGCGCCATTCTTGCCGCCGAGCATCCCAATCTGGAATTTGTACAGATTGTAAGTTTCGGCTGCGGACACGATGCGCTGCTGTCTGATGAGATAAGCAGACTGTTAAACGAAATTTCAGGCAAGTCGCCGCTCATTCTTAAACTTGATGAAAGTGATGTTGCGGGTCCTCTGCGCATCAGGGTTCGCTCGTTTATCGAAACAATAAAGACACGGCGCAAAAAAGAGGCGGCCCAGGTAAAACCGCTTAAAGACCCGTTTGAGGTAAAGTTTAGCGGAGAAAACAAACACAAAACCATTTTGGTGCCGAATGTATCGCGGGCGTTTTGTAAAATTCTTACATCCGCAATCCGTATGCAGGGTTTTAAGGTTGAACCGCTGCCGATGGGCGGCAAAGAAGCAATAGCGCTTGGTAAAAAATACATACACAACGATATATGCTTTCCCGCTCAGATGGTAATCGGCGAGGCGCTTATGGTTCTTAAAAACGGCGTCTACAACCCCGATGAAGTTGTCGTGGGTATGGCAAAGTTTAACTGCGATTGCCGCCTTACCAACTACACGGTGCTTGTCCGCAAGGCATTGGATGAAGCAGGTTTCCCGCAGGTACCGATTATTTCTACCGATGAACTCGATCTGAAGAATATTCATCCGGCATTTAAGTTAAGCCCCCTTTCGTATATGCGTTCAGTTTGGTGCCTTGTGATGACGGATATTCTGGAGGATATCGGCCGCAAAATGCGGCCCTACGAGCTGCAGCAGGGCGAAACAAACCGCGTATTGGAACATTCAATTGATGCGATTACGCAGGCCCTGGAAAAAGGCGGCATGGGCGCCGCCCTGCAGGCATACAAAAAATCTGTCAATGCTTTATGCGAAGTAAAATACGACAGGAGCAGGCGCAAGCATATTGTGTTTGTTACCGGCGAGTATCTGTTAAACTTCCATCCGGGTTCCAACTTTTATGTGGAAGAATACCTTGAAAAAAACAATATGGAAGTAATGCTGCCCAGAATGTATGATGTGTTTAGAAAATATGTCATGTATGCGCTTACAGAAATAAAGGATTTTAAGGTGCATCATCCATTCGGAGTTTATCTACAGTCTGCCGCCTCGGATAAATTTTTTGACTTTGCGCTTGATATTATGGAAAAAACCGCCCGCCGGCATCCGCTATACGAAAATTGCCTGCGTCTGCCTGAAATGATAAAATTAAGCGATCCGGTTCTGCATCATTCGTTTAATTCCGGGGAAACATATTTAATACCCGGCGATATTCTGCATCACGCATCGGAAGGAATACGTTCCTTTGTTGTCCTGCAGCCCTTCGGCTGTCTGCCCAATCATATTTGCGGGCGCGGAGTTGTCAAGCGGATTAAAGAGCTGATGCCCGATATTCAGGTACTGCCCCTCGACTACGACCCCGACAGCAGTTTTGCCAATATTGAAAACCGCCTGCAAATGCTGATCATGAATGCGGGGTAGAAAAAAACACCCTAAAAAAATTACTCTTGGGATGGCGCCAAGCATCTATTCCGGCTTTTATCTTTTCAGGTTTAAATTCAGCCCCCGCTCAGTAAAAAGTTACTGTTTGCAGCCGGTTATGGATACAGGTTAAAACGGCGTCTTTCTTTTCATCCCACAAATGCAGGGGGCCGCCGGAACAATTCCGGTAATCTTTACAGTCTTTGCATATCCCCGTTTTTGTCCATGTGCGATCCCGCATGATTTCAAACCGCTTGTTCCAGACATCCAAAAACGAATCGCGGTATATGTTTCCCTGAACAAAACTCCGGTTGATATTGGGACAGGCGGAGATAGAGCCGTCAACCAAAACCGAAGCGATGTTTATTCCGGCGCGGCAGAAAAACCAGGCGTCCCGTATCTTTTTTTCATATTCTCCAACCCAGGATTCACAGCCAAACTCAATAGAGATACCGTTACCGGCGCGGGAACCGGCAATAAAATCAAAAAGATACTTTAATTGACCGGGGCTTAATTGCAAATCTTCATTCAACGCCGCCCTTCCGATTGGCGCAATGGTAAACAGCCTCCACGCCCTGACATTATGGGAAATCAAAAACGCTTTCATTTCTTCAAGTTCATACAGATTTTTTTGATTCACACAGGTTATCACATCATAGGTCAGGTGTTTCGTGGAGGTGATCAACGCCAAAGCATCGACCGCCCGCTTGAAACTTTGCTGGTTTCCCCGGAGCCGGTTATGGGAAGCCTCCGGTCCGTCAAGGCTCAAGCTGATGGAACCCATACCCGCCCCAAGCAGCCTGCCGTGTATAGCGGGAGTATAGGCATAGCCGTTGGTAACTATCCCCCAGTGAAACCCGTGCTGCCGCAGCCTTCTGCCGCACTCCGGTAAATCCTCCCGCAGGAGGGGTTCGCCGCCGGTTATGGCTATGGTTATGCTGTCAGGCTTATACACTTTCTTTAACGGGAGAATGGCTCCCAGGAAATCATTAAAGGGCAAATCTTTGGTTTTGCTATCGGCGGAACAATCAGAGCCGCAGTGCAGACATTGCATATTGCAGCGCCTTGTACATTCCCAAAAGAGATACGACAGTTGATGAAGGCGCGTTTCATTTTTTCTGAATTGGTTGAACATGAATTGGGAAAATTTATTTGTCATCGTCTCTGATTATCTGCTCCAAATCCACTTTTAACGCATCTTTAATTTCATCGGAGGTAACATGTAGCTCTTTCTGCCAAAACAAAGCGTTGTAATCAGTAAAATAGACTAAATAAGCATCCCGTTCAGGCACTTGAATGGAAAATCGGCCGTCGCTGTCCGATAAAACCTCAAAGAGGGAAGTATATCCGGGTCCACTGTCTCTCCGGTAGTCAACAGAGACTCCAATTCCCGAAACCGGTTCACCTGTTTCTTTGGAGCGTACCGTCCCGTGAATCACCGCAACCTGATCCCTGGAAAGGCTCACCGCCAAGGGATCCGCGATTCCATCCCGGGGAATAGTCATATCTTTGTATGGAAAATATCCGCCATTTTCAAAACCGTCATTATCATAAAACCTGACCATGTAAGAATCGTTTTCGGGAACATAGATAATAAAGCGCCCGTCGCCGTCGGTATTAACAGCGGGCCATTGACCATATCTGACAACAATTCCCGCGACCGGCTCGCCCGTTTCTTCAGAGACAACCCTCCCCTGAACGGGAACCGTATAGCTGCTGAGATCGGGCTCACGCATTCCATACGCGGCATGAATCAAAACCGGCATCGCCGTTGCCCCTAATGCTATATATACATTTCTCAGTATCAGGCGCGCCTTTTCCAGAATTTTCCCCATGCTTTACTCCCCCGTGTTCTCCGTGTTTACATCGGGTTTTTGCTCCAAATCCACTTTTAACGCATCTTTAATTTCATCGGGGCTGACACGCATCTCTTTCCACTGAAACAAACGTTCGTTATAATCAGTAAAATAGACAGAATAAGCATCCCGTTCAGGCACCTGAATAGAAAATTGGCCGTCGCTGTCCGTCGAAACTTCAAAGTAGGATCCATAAGGAGTATACCCTGATTCATTGCCGCTGTCACTCGGGTAGACAACAGAGACCCTAATTCCCGAAAGCGGTTCACCCGTTTCTTTGGAGCGTACCGTCCCGCGAATCACCGCAACCTGACTTTCCCTGGAAAGGCTCACCGCCAGGGGCTCCGCGATTTCATCCCGGGGAATAGTTATATCTTTGTATGAAAAATATCCGCCGTTTTTAAAGCCGTCAATATCGCTAAACCAGACCGTGTAAGAATCTTCTTCATGCACGTAGAGAAGGAAGCGCCCGTCGCTATCGGTATTAACATAGGGCCATTCACCATATCTGACACTAATTCCCGCGACCGGCTCGCCCGTTTCTTCGGAGAAAACCCTCCCCTCAACGGGAATCGTATAGCTGCTGAGATCGGGCTGACGCTGTCCATATCCGGCATGAACCAACATCGGCATCGCCGTTGCCCCTAAGGCTATATATACATTTCTCAGTATCAGGCGCGCCTTTTCAAGGATTTTTCCCATGTTTATTCTCCCGTACTTTACAAAAGGATCTTCCGGGTTACAGACAGGCCCGCAGTATCTCTAAGCCCTGTTCGATTTCAGCGTCACTGATGATGTAGGGCGGCAGGAAACGCAGGGTGTTTTTTCCGGCGCTCAAAATAAGCAGCCCCGGCGTTTTCGCGTCTGCCCGTGTAATGGCCTTTTCCAAAATCGGCCAAGCTTCTTCGGTGATGTCCACGCCGATCATCAATCCTTTGCCCCGGACTTCCTTAACCTTGGGGGAGTTCCAGGACTTGATGATGTGCTGAATCTTTTCACCCTTCCGGGCAATTTCCTTTAAGAATGAAGGATTGTTGACGGTCTCCAAAACCACGAGCCCGGCGGCGGCGGCGATGGGGTTGCCCCCGAAGGTGGAGCCGTGGTCGCTCGTCTGTAAAACATCGGCGGCCTTTTCCCCCGCAAGAACCGCCCCCACGGGGATGCCCCCGGAAAGGCCCTTTGCCAGGGTAACCACATCGGGTTTGACGCCTAAACCATGCTCGTCATGGTAAGCCTCGCAGGCAAGGAATGTCCCGGTCCGGCCAAGGCCGCACTGGACTTCGTCAAACATGAGGAGGATGTCCCGCTCGGCGCAGAACTTTGCCGCTGCCGCGATGTACTCCGCGCTCTGGGATTTGATGCCGCTTTCACCCTGGATGGCTTCGATGAGAAGACCCGCCACGGTGGATTTATCCAGGGCCTTGTCCAGGGCGTCGATGTCCCCGGATTCCACATAGGCAAAGCCTTCAGTAAAGGGCCCGAAATCCTTGTGGAACACATCCTGCCCGGTGGCGGACAGGGTAGTGATGGTCCTGCCGTGGAAGCTGCCTTTAAGGGTGACAATCTGATGCCGCCCCGGACCGTACTTGCCCAGCGAATATTTCCGGGCGATCTTGACGGCCCCCTCGTTGGCCTCCGCCCCGGAGTTTGCAAGGAAGACCTTCTTCATCCCCGCACCGGCGCAGGCGGCGATGAGCTTTTCCGCAAAGGCCGCAGAGACATCGCTCTGGTAATAATTGCAGACATGGTTCAGCCTGGCCGCCTGTTCCGCAATGGCCTTAACCAGCGGCGGGTATGCGTGGCCCAAACTGTTCACCGCAATCCCGGCGGTAAAATCCAGGTACTTCTTCCCGTTCACATCCGTAAGCCAAGCCCCCTCGCCCCTGGCGAAGGTCACCGGCAGCCGGTGGTAAGTATTCATAAAAACGTCAGCCATAATATGCTCCTGTAGTTTAAGTACATGAGTTTTACAAAGCAACCTTTGGTTGCTTTGTAAAACTCAAAGAGTAAATCGGCAAAGCCGATTTACTCAATCATCGTACCGATTCCCTCATCGGTAAAAAGTTCGATTAAGAGCGCGTGGGGAAGGCGGCCATCGATGATGTGGGCCTTCTTCACCCCCCCGTCAAGCGCGGTGGTGCAGCACTCCACCTTGGGGATCATCCCCTTGCTCACGATCCCCTCTTTTTTAAGGGCCTCAAGCTCTGCACGGGTGGCTTCCTTGATGAGGGAATCGGGGTTCTGTACATCACGTAAAATGCCCCGCACATCGGTCATCAATATGAGCTTCTCCGCCTTCACCGCGGCGGCGACCCTGGCGGCGGCGGTGTCGGCGTTGACGTTGAGGGCGCGCCCCGCATCGACTCCGATACCGAAGGCCACCGATGACAGCACCGGAATGGCCCCCGAATCCAGCACCGTGTTCAGGGTAGAGATATCCACTTCCTCAATTTCCCCGACCAGGCCCAGATCCTCGCCGTTAGCGGCCTTGAGCCGCCGGGCCTTGAGCATGGCCCCGTCGATGCCGCAGAGCCCGATAGCCTTGCCCCCGGCGGCTTCGATGAGGGCGGTGATATCCTTGTTGACTTTCCCGCAGAGGACCATCTGGACGACCTCCATGGTTTCCTCATCGGTGTAGCGGAGCCCCTGGACGAAACGGCTTTCCTTGCCGGTCTTTTTCAGGAGCGCCTCGATCTCCGGCCCCCCGCCGTGGACCAGCACGGTACGGATGCCCACGCAGTTCATCAGGATCACATCCTGGATCACCGCGTTTTTCAGTTCTTCGTTGATCATGGCGTTCCCGCCGTATTTGACCACCACGGTCTTGCCCCGGTAGCGCTGGATATAGGGCAGCGCATGGATGAGGGTCTCGGCCCGCTGGCCGTTGGTTACTGTTTCTTTCATTATGTCCCTTCTATGAGCGGTAATCGCCGTTTATCTTAACATAATCGTAGGTAAGATCGCAGCCCCAAACCGCGGCGCTTCCTATGCCGCCTGAAAGTTTAACGTTGATTTCGATCTCTTCTTCGAGAAGAATTTTCTTGGCCTCTTCTTCGGAAAATTGAACCGGCGCCCCCTGCTTATAGACCAGAATGCTGCCTTTGGCGCTGGCAAAAAAAACATCGGTCTTGTCGGGATCGAAGTCCGCGCCGGAGTAGCCCATGGCGCAGAGGACCCGGCCCCAGTTGGCGTCTGCCCCAAAACAGGCGGCCTTGACCAGGCTTGATGAAGCAATCGATTTTGCCAGTGTTTCTGCGGTGTCCTCATCCTTCGCGCCCTTTACGCTTATGGTAACCAGCCGTGTTGCCCCCTCCCCGTCCCGGGCCATGGCACGGGCAAGTTTGATGCAGACATCTTCCAGGGCTTCAGCGAAAAGCTGATAATCTGTTCCTTCGATATTGATGAGAGCATTACCGGCCTCACCGTTTGCCATGACCAGGATCGTGTCGTTGGTAGAGGTGTCCCCGTCCACGGTGACCCGGTTAAAGGAATGTTTGACCGCAGCGCGCAAAGCTCGATCCAGCAGTTCCCGGTTGATGGCGGCATCGGTGGTGACAAAGCAGAGCATGGTGGCCATGTTGGGATGGATCATCCCGGAGCCCTTGGTCATGCCCCCGATCCGCACGGTTTTGCCGCCGATTTCCAGTTCCACCGAGGCTGCCTTTTTCCGGGTGTCGGTGGTCATGATCGCTTCCAGTGCCGCCTCGTGCCCCGCCTCATCCCCGCGGATGCTGCTCGCCAATGCGCCGATGCTGGATTCCACGGCGGTTATAGGAAAAGGCACCCCGATGACCCCGGTGGAGGCCACCGCCACATTGTCCGCCTTCAGGGCGAATTCATCTGCGGCAAGAGCCGCCATACGCCGGGCCGCGGCAAGACCCGCCTCCCCGGTACAGGCGTTGGCGTTCCCCGAATTGGCGATCACCGCCTGGCATTTACCGTCCGCAAGGTGATCCCGGCTCACCAGGACACTGGCGGCCTTGACCCGGTTCATGGTAAACATCGCAGCCGCAACGCAGGGCTTCTCCGAATAGATAAGGCCCAGGTCCCGCTTTTTGGACGAAGCCTTAATCCCGCACCAAATACCGCCCGCCTTGAAGCCCCTGGGGGCGCAGACACCGCCGCTTATATCTTTCATCTTTTGCTCCTCAAATAATTAAGAATATTAACCACAGAGGGCACAGAGGTTTCACAGAGGACACAGAGAATAAAAAATTTTTATCTTCCTCTGTGATCTCTGTGTTCTTCCCTCTGTGTCCTCTGTGGTTTCTCTTCTCTTCATCTTTTCCCTAAAACAGCGCCGGCACCGCGTTCAGCCCGGCGGTTTCATCGTAACCAAAAATGATATTCATGTTCTGCACCGCCTGCCCCGCCGCGCCCTTCACCATGTTGTCGATGGCGCTGACGATGATCGCCGTGGTCCCCATGGGATCCAGATGTACCGATATATCGCAGAAGTTGGACTGCCGTACCCGGTTGGTGGCGGCAATCACCCCTGCGGGGAGGACCCGCACAAAGGGCTCGTCTTTATAAAAATCGGTGTAGACCTGACGGATTTCATCGGTTTTGGCGGTGATTTCCTTTGAGGGAGGCCGGGGCGCTCCGGCGGAAACACCGCCCGGCCGCCAGCCTCCAGCCAATGGAATGTAGATCGTGCCGAGTATCCCCCGGTTCATGGGAACCAGGTGGGGGGTAAAGATCACGGAAACGGTGCCAGGCACCATTTCGGCCATGAAGGCCAGATTCCGGCTGATCTCGGGGGTGTGCCGGTGGGCTCCCACCTTGTAGGGGGCCGCCGAGTCGGCGCATTCGGGATAATGGAAGGACTGCAAAGGCTCCCGGCCGCCCCCGGTTACCCCGGAGGCGGCGTCGGCGATGATCGTTGCGCCGGGGGCGGCGATACCCTTGACCAGTGCGGGAAAGGCCCCCAGGGATGTTGCCGTGGGATAGCAGCCGGGATTACCAATAATCACCGGGCCCGGCTTACCGGCTGCCCCTCCTGCGGCGGCCAATTCCTTAATCCGTAGCCGGTTCAGTTCCGGAAGGCCGTAGACTGAAAACTTCCGCAGTTCCGGGTGCACGTAGGGCTTGCCGTACCAGGCGGTGTAGGTCTCTTCATCATCATCAAAACGGAAATCCGCGGACAAATCGATATAGGGGATACCCTTGTCCGCCGCAGCCCTGGCATAGGGCTCCCCCACCCCATTGGGCAGACTGGCAAAGACCACGTCCGAGGCGGCAATCACCGCCTCGGCCTTTTCCAGCACTGCGGAGATACGTCCCAGAAAATTGGGGTAGACCTTTTCAATCCGGTCCCCCTCAAAACTCACCGAAGCAAGGGACAGTTTATCAACATGGGGATGCCCCGAAAGGATTCTGACCAGTTCGGCCCCCGCATATCCGGTGGCGCCAATAATACCTGCAACCATAGACTAAACCCTCCAAAATGTTCCAAAAAACAGGGCTTCCCCCGTTTTTAACCATTAAAATCAAAATTGAGCGAATTGTATATAGGACGATAGCTTCAACGGAGGCGGGTGAGGGAGGGAACGGAAAACGATCTGCAATAATATGCTTTCATATGTCCATTTTTTGCATAAATATTCATTTTTGTCAATAGGGTATTGCAGGGGATAGGCAATAAGTATTTTCCGGTGAAGGGGACAGGGGATTGGGCGTAAGTAAGCGCGGATAGTGCCCTGCGCTCCTAACAACATTATCTCCTTATAATCTCAATTAATTGAAATAATGCTTTTTTTGATTCAGGCGGATAAACCAGGTATGGCCATGAATGCATCATGCCGGCTCCCTGAACAAATTCCGTATAAACGTCATGTTGCTCCAGACGTTTTATCAGTGATTCCGCTTGCGGAAAAAACATTTCCTGTGTCCCTGAAAATATATACGTTGGAGGCATTCCGGTAAAATCTGCGTCGAATACAAAATCTGCATTTAGTATTGTTTTAAAAAAAACATTTTTACTGCTCTCTATTTTTAATAATGCAGGCAGCGTCTCTAACATTTTCATTGTACATATTACATCCTCTTTCTCAAGTTGAAACATTGCATTCAAAATTAAGGGGTTATCGTCTATTATGAGGGCGGGCGAAATCAGTATAAGCTTATCCGGTAACGGAAGGTCCGGCGATAGTGCTTTTATATACTGACAAAGAACCAATGCCAAATCCGCACCGGAAGAATCCCCCAAGAAAATAATTTCTCTGTCAGGAAACGTATTGCGCATATCGGCGTAAGCTTCCATGAGCATGAATACTATTCCTTCAATCGTGGCATCAGGTAAAAGCGGGTGTGCGGGAAGCCAAATAGGTATGGATAATTCATTCATAAGTATTTCAATGTTTTTCCAATGCATATCCATGGTTTCATAAACAAAACCTCCGCCATGGATAAAAAATATCGCTTTTGATTCCGGGGTAACGGTTTTTCGGGGGTTTATTTGATAGCATGGTCTTCCACTAAATGTCTTTTCGGTAACAGCAAATTTTTTTGTAATATATTTGGGCGGCGGCGATTCCTTCGTTTTGTGCGTTTCCAAATATGCCGACAATGCTTCTGTATCAAGGGAGAACAATTCTTTTTGACCTGTTCCCGCCGCATAGGATTTTACAGCTTTATACGTTAAGCTGGTCTTGGTTGTGTTATCGGTTTGATGTGATGTGGTTGCACAGCCGGTAAGCAGTATTATAAATGCCAATACTAGCGGAAATTTACATATTGTCATTCTGCATATCTTCTTGAGGCAATATTATACATTATTCAGGACAATCCGTCAATGGTTCGCATAGCCTCACGTTAAATCTAACCATGGAGCCGGACGAATCTCATGTAAAAATCTAACCATAGCCAACTACAATCAAACCCTAAAACAAGAAGTTTGGGGGCACCGTGGAGTTGACCATGAAACA
>BOAV01000040.1 GCA_026002045.1 Spirochaetia bacterium
GTTTACCATGGGCCACGGCCTGGACCACGGCGTTCCGTTCGGCGCAGATAGTGAGCCCAAAGGAGCGGTTTTCCACGTTGCAGCCGGAAAAGACGGTCCCGTCTTCCGCGAGCAGGGCTGCCCCCACGTGGAAATTGGAATAGGGCGCATAGGCTCTAGCGGCGGCTCTTTGGGCTTCCTGAAAGAGTGCGTCCGTTTGGGTATCCTTCATCATTTCCCCCTTGAAATTCCGTTGAATCTTTCTATAATATATCATTAATAATAACACAAAGAGGTTTTTGTGGCGCAGAAAAAGAAAAAATACTGGTTGATTATCAGCCTTGCGCTCTTTGTGGTCTATATTTTTGCCGCAACCCAGCCAATTCCCGAAGAAAGGATATTGATCCCCCGGTGGCTCAGTTCCACCGAGTCGGGGTACCCGGTTCCCATCGCAAATGATACTGCATCAATTTCTTCCGCCGGAACAGAAGAAACCGGTGCGGCCTATATCCCCTTCCGCCTGGGGTCTCATTTTGGGTATGTTGATGATTCAGGTAATTTTGCCCTGAACCGGAGACAGGAGGAGTATCTTTCCATTTCCGATGATAAATGGGCCGAATACGCCGCAAAAACGGAGCTTATCGAGATTCGCTCTCCACGGGGAGAAGATATGCTGCGGCTCGAAAAGGCGCGGGGCTATCCCCTGTTTCTGGATAACCGGACCTTCCTTATCTCCGATGAGGGGAATACCCTTTCCGCCCTGGATGATGAGGGGAACCGGCTCTGGACCTACGATTTTGCCGCCCCCCTTACCTGCATTGACGCCGCTGCGGGGCTCATTCTGACCGGCTCCCTTGACGGTGTGGTGGAGGTTCTTGACAGCGCGGGTAAACGTATCTTTTCCTTTGTGCCCGGCGGTTCCCGGCTGGCGGCGATCTATGGCTGCGCCATTTCCCGTGACGGGGAACGGCTGGGGATTATCTCCGGCATTGATGATCAGCGTTTTCTGCTGCTGGAACACTTCGGCATTCCCGGCTCCGGGGAATACAAGGTGAGCTACCACGAATTTCTGGAAGACGGCTTCCGCCGGGAGGTGCCTATTTCCTTTATTGATAATGACAGCCGAATCGTTTTTGAGCGGCAGGGGGCCTTAAGTATTTACGAAATAAATAACCGTGTCAGCCGGAGAATTCCCCTTAAGGGTGAGCTTACCGCCCTTGATGTTGAGGGAAGCAGCGGGCTCCTCTTTGTGGTCACTTCCCAATCGGAACTGCAGAAACAGCTGGTTGCCATAAGCCTGCCGGGGACGATTATTATGGAAGCCCCCTTCAAAAGCGGCGATGTCTTTCTTGGACGCCGGGGTTCCCGTCTTTACCTGGGGGGAGGTTCCACCCTGACCTCCTTTGAACTGGGCAGGAAGTAGGAGGAAAATTGATGCGAATAATTAGAATAAAAAAAATTCATCTTCTCCTTTGTGTTCTTTGTGGTTATCTTCCCCTTTCCGTCCCCGCCATGGACTGGCCTACTGCGGATGGTGTCATGGTAAATAACTTTGGGCTGAACGATGGGGGCAGACCTGTGCTGGGCGCCGTCTTTGAGGCGGAAGGTGATATCACCGCCGCCGATACGGGGGAACTGCTCTTTTCCCGCCGGACTGAAAACACCGCATCCCGGCTCCCCTCCCCCCTGGGGGCCTGGATAGCTCTGGACCACGGGGAGATCATCAGCATTTACAGCCGTTTTGAGGATACCGGGAAGCAACTCCCGCACAGAATCAGCCGGAATGAGCCCATTGCCGCAGCCGGTTCCTCAGGCTGGTCCATCCGGAAGGGGTTCTACTTTTCCCTTTTTGACCGCAAGGGGCGGCACTGGGTGAACCCGTCGATGATCATCACCCCCTTCCCGGATACCCGGCCGCCCCAGATTCTGTCTATTATGTTAAAGACCCAGGATGGCCGACTTATCAATCCCAACCAGGTACGGAGCATCAGCCAGGGCCGTTACAGTATTTTAGTGGCCGCAACAGACACCCGCCTGAGCCCGGGGGAAAGCGCCCTGGCCCCCCACCAGCTCGTCTGTTCGATCAACGGCGCCGAAATCGGCGCTCTGCAATTTGAAACCTATTCCGCCCGTGACGGGGTGCTTATGGTATACCGCAACGGCTTGGCCCCGGTTCAGCAGGTCTATGCCCCCTTAAGCGCCTTTGAGGTGAGTGAGGTATGGTTTACCCGCGGACAGGCCACCCTTGAAGTAATCGCCCGGGACATCGCCGGAAACGAACGGAGCGCCATTGCGCGGCTCCTGATCGAATGACCATAAAAACATGGTCCACCCCGGTTGCCCCTGAAGAGAGCCGTCCTGTTCCCTGCGCCCTCTGCGGCGGTGAACACTTTAAGCCCCATCTTAACTGCGAAGGCTTTGCCTTTGTCCGATGCGCCCGCTGCGGCCTGGTCCAGATGAACCCCCAGCCCCTGTTCAAGGCAATAGCGAGCCGCTATCAGGAAGGCCACGGAAATGATTATCTTTCCTATGAGCTGGCAAACGAAGCGGGCTTCCTCCGCCTCCAGGAACTGGCTTTGAGGGACGCGGGTTTTGATGAAATCGAGGGGGCCTTAAAAAACCGGACAGCCCAGACCGGGCAACAGCCCCGGGTCCTGGACATCGGCTGCGCCACCGGGGCGCTCCTGGTAAGCTTGAGGGATCGGCTCTGGGCCTGTACCGGGGTGGAGATTTCCCCCTCCGCAGAATATGCCCGCCGGGAACGGGGTTTGGATGTGCGGAGCCTGCCTCTTGAGGAAAACCATTTTCCCGACTCAAGCTTTGATCTGGTTCTCGCGTCCCATCTTATTGAACACCTCAACAATCCCGCGGATTTCGTTAAAGAGGTTTACCGGGTTCTTGCACCGGGGGGCTATTTCCTCGTAACCACCCCGAACATCTCAGGCTTCCAGGCAAGGCTTTTTAAGGGCCGCTGGCGTTCGGCCATCTTCGATCACCTCTACCTTTTTTCGGTAAAAACACTCTCCGCTCTTCTTACGGAAAAGGGTTTTGCCATAGAGCGGGTACGTACCTGGGGCGGGCTTGCCGCGGGAACCGCCCCGGCAACGGTGAAACGCATTGCGGATAGGGCGGCAAAAAAATTCGGCTTTGGGGATGTGATGCTGATCCGTGCCAGGCGGAATTAAAGCCCCTATTGCCCCGTAAGCTCCTCATCAAAACATACGGCGACTTTACCGCAGTCACCGCTTGCCATTAAGCGGTAGGCTTCATCGGCTTTTTCCAGGGGGAACCGGTGGGTTACCAATATATCGGGATGTATATTCCAGCGGACCAGATGCTCTACCAGATCTTCCATACGCCAAATGCTGGTCACCCAGGAACCATAAACGGACTTTTGAGGATGAATGATATCGGGACTTGGATTAAACCCGACGGTTCCCCCTTCCCCAACCAGGGCGATCTTGCCCCATTGGCGGGCCGCCTTAATAGCCAGCGCCCGGCCCTGATCATTGCCGCTGGTATCTACCGCTTTTTCAGGCCCCCTGCCGCCGGTAACTGCCCTAATCTGTTCCAGTGCATCCGGCCCCGGAGGAATGACCACATCGGCCAAACCCAGGGTCTTGGCTAAATCGATTCGATCCTGTTTGAGTTCTACCCCGATAAGCTGCCGGGCGCCCATGGCCCTGGCCAGCATGAGGGCCGCAAGCCCAACCGGCCCCAGCCCCACCACCAGTACCGCATCATCTCCGCTGACACTGATTTTTTCCAATGCTTCGTAGACAGTCCCGAACCCGCAGGCAATCTGGGCGCCATCGGTATAGGTCAATTCATCGGGCAGAAGGACCAGATCCTTTTCGTCCGCCAGAAGATATTCCGCCATCCCGCCGTCCCGCTGCCAGCCGTAGGCCGCCCGGTGTTCGCTGGAACAGCTGATCATATAGCCCATCCGGCAGTCATGGCAAACCCCGCAGCCGCTGATATGGTACACGATAACCCGTGACCCCTTCTTAAAGCGCCGGATCCCCGGCCCTTCTTCAACGACCTGTCCGCAAGGTTCGTGTCCGGCAATCACCCCCTGATAAGCTTCGGGACCCTTGCCCAGATGCTCCCGGTAAATGGCGCGGATATCGCTCCCGCAGATGGTAGAGGCTTTCATCTTTACCAACACCTGTCCGTGGCCCGGCTTGGGGATAGCCGTATCCCTGAAAATTACCGTACTGTTGCCGGGGAGATAGGCCCCCTTCATTGTTCCTTCCATAATTTAAATATACGTCCCTCCGGGCCGTTTGTCGATAGGAATGGATTATATGCCCGCTACCGCTGCACCCGCCCCGAAGCATCCCCGCCGGCGAGCTTCTTCACCTCCTCCGCGGAGACCTGGTTGAAGTCCCCTTCGATGCTGTGTTTAAGGCAGCTGGCCGCAGCGGCAAATTCGATGCTTTCCTGGGGGCCGAGCTTGTTGAGATGGGCGTAGATGAGCCCTGCCCCAAAACTGTCCCCGCCGCCGACCCGGTCCACGATGTGGACTGCGTACTTCTTTGAGAAATATGCCTGGCCGTTATCGTAGAGCATGGCCGCCCAATTGTTGTCGTTAGCGGAAATGGATTCCCGCAGGGTGATGGCGCATTGCTTGAAGCCGAAGCGGCCGGTCAGGGTCTTTGCCACTTCGATGTAACCCTCGCGGCTGATCTTGCCGGTATTGATATCCGTGTTACCCGCCTTGATGCCGAAAACATCGGAGGCGTCTTCCTCGTTGGCGATGCAGACATCCACGTATTTGACCAGTTCCCCCATCACCTGTCCCGCCTTTTCACGGGACCAGAGGTTTTTGCGGTAATTAAGGTCGCAGGAGACGGTGATGTTTTTTGCCCTGGCGGCTTTGCAGGCCGCAATGCTGATGGCCGCCACGTTGTCCCCCAGGGCTGGGGTGATGCCGGTGATGTGGAACCAGGAGACGCCCGCAAAAATGGCGTCCCAGTCAAAATCCGCCTCGGTTGCGGTGGCAATGGAGGAACCGGCCCGGTCATAGATCACCTTGGAGGCCCGCTGGGAAGCGCCCTTCTCCAGAAAGTAGATCCCCACCCGGCTGCCCCCCCGGACAATTTTACCGGTATCCACCCCGAACTGCCGCAGGTTATTCACCGCCGCCTGCCCGATATCGTGGGCGGGGAGCTTGGTCACAAAGGCGGCGTCTATGCCGAAGTTGGCCAGAGAAATTGCCACATTGGCCTCCCCGCCCCCATAGGTTGCCCCAAAACTTGCGGCCTGCACGAAACGGTAATACCCCTCCGGGGCAAGACGAAGCATGATTTCACCAAAAGTAACAACCTTAGCCATGATTTAACCTCTCTTTTGTACCAGATGCCAGGAAAATCCGAGGATCTCGTCCCGGGCAAAAATAACCGTCTTCTGCCCGTCGGGGCCGGTTTTGACCGACGAGGGATCAAAGGCAACCCCAAGCCCTTCAAGGTAGGATTGGGCGCGTTCAATGGAATTGGTCCCAATCCCGATGTGGCCGTTGGCGCCGGAGGCGGTGGGGAGCTTCATGATTTCGATGTAATCACCGGCAAAGACCGAGGAATTCCCGTCCTTGAGGGGAAAGCCGAAAAGGGTATTGAACAGAACGGCGGCCTTTGCGGCAGCTTCATGGGATTTGGCGTTGAGCCCAAAGTGGGCCACCGAAAAACCGAAGATGTTGAGGATCGCCTCACGGGCAAGGGCGGTGATTTTGGCGAAGTCCCCGGCGTTGATCAGATCAGATCCCACCATCCAGGAACCGCCGCAGGCAAGGATCTTGTTGAGGGCGATATACTTGCTGATATTGGCGGCGTTGATCCCCCCGGTGGGGATGAACTTGAGGCTCGGATAGGGGGCGGCAACGGCCTTGATGTAATCAAGGCCGCCGGCCTGCTCTGCGGGGAAAAATTTTACCACATCAAGCCCAAGTTCCAGGGCCGCTTCAATGTCCGACGGGTTGGAACAGCCGGGGGTAATGGGGATGCCCTTTTCAATACAGTAGGCCACCACTTTGGGGTTGAGGCCGGGGCTGACAATGTACTTTGCCCCCGCCCTGATCGCCCGGTCCACCTGATCCGTGGTGAGCACCGTCCCGGCGCCGACCAATATGCCGGGAACCTCCGCAGCCATGCGGCGGATAGCCTCTTCACCCTGGGCGGTCCGGAAAGTCACCTCCGCGCAGGGGATACCCCCGGCGATAAGGGCCTTTGCCAGGGGAACCGCTTTCTCAGGATCATCGATCTTTATAACCGGAATAATACCGATTTTCCCTAAATCTTCCAAAACCTTATGCATTATCTACCTCTTTTTCTTTTTGATGGTTCATTATTATGCCATTTTATGAAGGGGATATGCAAGCTTCACCCCTGCGGAAAAATCGCAGGGGTGAAGTCCTCAAAAAGAGGGGGAACAGGTTTTTGCTATTTTTAAATGATTTTTAAATATCTGTTCCGCTATAAAGATGGTCCGGTTTAAGTCCCCGTTCAACGAGAATTTTTTAAATTATGGTAGTTTATTTGGGATATATGAATAAATTTCATTTTCATCCAAAATAAAAGAATGAAGTACCGCTGTGTTATTTTTGATCTTGACGGCACCCTGGTGGATACTATCGGGGATATCGCCGCCTCAATGAACCGTTCCCTGGCCCTGCACGGCTTTCCTGAGCGGGCTGTGGAGGAATATAAGAAGATCGTGGGCTGGGGGATCAAAAAACTGGCATTGGGGGCACTCCCGGCAGGAATATCCACCGGCGCAGATGACAGGACCGCACTCGCCGAAGTAATCGCCGCAGACGCAGCAAAGTTCTACGCTGAAAAGCCCCTGGTCCATTCAAAACCCTATCCGGGCATACCGGAACTGCTTGCGGAGCTGGGCCGGAAAAAAATACCCGCCGCCGTGTTAAGTAACAAGCCCGATCCCGTAACCGCCCTTGTGGTGGGAGGTCTTTTCCCCGGCCGCTTCGCCCGCATCCGCGGGGACATACCGGGCGCTCCCCGTAAGCCCGACCCCACGGCGGCTTGGGAAATACTCGTGGAGCTTGGCTGCACCCCCGGAGAAACCATCCTTATGGGAGATTCTGAAATCGATATGGAAAGCGCCCATAACATCGGCTGCTTCCCCTTGGGGGTAAGCTGGGGTTACCGCCCCCGTGAAACCCTGGAAGCAGCCGGGGCCGCCCTGATCATCGACAGCCCGGAAGAGCTTTTGGATTTAATCCGGGATATCAAAATGTGAAAAAGGTGCTATATTGTACGCATGAAACTTGATGATCCCAGGGTAGCTGAAAACCTGGGCGAGCTTGCCCGGACCCTTGCGAAAACCAGGGACAGCGCCCTTATCGAATCCTTTTTACAATGCCTACTGACCCCTGCGGAAACCGCCGACATCGCCGCCCGCTGGGCCCTGGTCAAAGCTCTGGACAACAAAGTCCCCCAACGGGAGATAGCAAAAAATCTGGGCATTTCCCTCTGCAAAATCACCAGGGGCTCACGGGAACTCAAGAAGCCGGACTCGGCGTTCCAGCGGATCCTGGGTATTTTACGGGAAGGGAAGTAAAAACCACCAAGGACATAAAGGAACGCAAAGTAAAAAATCTGCTTCTTCCTTAGTGTCCTGGCACCTCTGCGTTTACTTGGGGAGCGGTTGCATGTCCTTTGTAAGGGGCAGGTTATGTCTTATCCTTGCTTTTGCAATCCTCGGCGAGGGTTTCCTGTATGGTTTTTACTACGGCTTCTTCTATGCTGGCTATGCCCTGCTGTAACAGCCGTTCAAAGGCTATATTGGGTTCCTCCGGTATACTGAAAAGCTGGTGGGTTTCAATGTCAAAGGTTGCGGCGAGGCGTTCCAGCATATCGGCTGTAGGAAATGCCTTGCAGGTCTCAACCATAGCGATATAGTGGGTGGACACATCGGCTTTCTCCGCAAACTGCTCCTGGGTCAAGCCCAATCTCCGGCGGTTTTCCTTCAAATTGGCCGCCAATATTTCCCTGATATTTGCCATGCGCTTCAATAAACTTACCTTTTAGGTCATTCTATCCCCTTTTGTCTAATTGACTCATTACCGTAAATTTCATTATACTTGACTTATTCTTGCATTTCTTGAAGTATCTTGTGGTTTCTATGCCGTAATTCAGGGAATTGTGCTTCAAAGTGGGTCATAATGACCCATATATGACAAACCCGGCCCCTCTGGGCGGGTTATCAAAAAGGGGCGAAGGGAATCCGAACAGGGGCTTATCCGTGTATGCGGTAGATATAAATTTTGACGGCGGGAAAGACCGTAAATTGGAGGCTGATCATGTTTTGTTCAGGTTGTGGTAAAGAAATTCCCGAAGGGAGTAAATTTTGTCCGGGTTGTGGAAAAGCAGCGGATGGTACACCAAATGTTACAAATGTTGCTTCTGATCCAACAAAAATTCTCAAGGAAGGAGAATTCAGAAGGGTCGAAAAGATCATGGACGCTATGAGCAAGAAAAATGACGGTAAGCTTACTCTGTTTTGTGATCGTGTTGAATGGAGCGGCAGGGTTAGTGAGAACATCAAGATTGATGATATTGTTAAAGTTGTTGTTGGAGGAAACTCGGGGGGAGACCCCTCTCTTGATATTACTGACAGCGCCGGTAAAACCCTCAAATATTTCCATCCAAGAAGCGTACTAGAAGCTCTTGGGGGGGCCAACAACGGCGTTGGCGCTCAACTAAGAACCACAATTTTTGCTAATAGTCAGGCGGATATAGATAGCTGGCGTGCTGCCATTGAAAAATTAAGGGGACGATTGTAGCACTCCCTGTAAAGCGGGACGGATATGGAACAGGCGGCCATCATTCCGCTGAACAAGAGTTTCTGTATGTTGCTCCGGCGGCATACAGAAATATTTTTAACTTCGCATTGGATATGCAAGAAAGGAAGGTTGTTATGAAAAACAGAAAAATTCTGTTCGAGGTTGCCGCTATTGCGATGGCGGCAATGGTGATGGTGACGGGGTTTACCTCGTGCAGCAAGGCAAATGCCCAAGCAGGCGGCGGGAGTACGGCTGGCGGTAAAGACCCCGCGAAGGCGAGTGCTCCAAAGGTTGAGTATGCTCCCGCGAGCGATTTTTCCTACGACCTCAACAAGGAAGGGGACGGCATTATCATCAAGGGGTATACCGGAACAAATTCCACGCTGGCCATTCCTGTGGAAATTGAAGGCTATCCGGTGATTGAGATAGCGGAATCCGCGTTCACCAGAAAAAGAATCAAAGTTCCATTGGTCAGCGTTATCATACCGGAGAATGTCAAAACAATAGGCTACTTTGCTTTTGGTGTCCAACAAAGTCTCAGCAGCATTTCTTTTCCCGCAAGCCTGAGGGGTATTGAGGAAACGGCTTTCTCCAATACTGCTTTGCAACACGTCGATCTGAGCCATACCGGTCTCACATCCTTGGGGAGTATGGTTTTTGATGAATGCACCAGCCTACAAACGGTAAAATTGCCTGATACGCTGAAAACTATTGGCGGGGCGGCTTTTAGAGGATGCACCAGTCTACAAACGATAACACTGCCTGATACAGTGGAAATTATCGACCTGAATGCATTTGCTGGATGCTCTAAGCTCACCAGCGCCAATATACCAGCAAATATCAAAGAAATTGGTATTACCGCATTCAGGGGGTGTAGTGAATTAACGAGCCTGTCAATACCGGACACGATAATTTCGGTGAAAATAGCCTCAGACTCATCTCGTGGAGAGTCATTTTTGGGCTGCGGCAAGCTGGCCATTGCTACGCGCAAACGGCTTCAGGACTTGGGGTATACGGGGCGTTTCTAAATAAATAACCCCGCCTGCGGGCGGGGGCTGTCCTTCATACGATGGACAGAATATACAATGTTCGCCAATGGGCGTAAACAAGGAGTAGATAATGGCTGAATTTAAAATATTCCATTTATACTGGAAAAAATACTCATGGAATGAGGCTGTCTTAAAAAATTTTAATGACTTTGATACTGACCGTGATTTCGGTATATATCAAATCTACGGCGATCATCCTGTTTATGGGGATGATACATTGCTTTATATTGGAAAGGCGGCCACGGAGACTTTTGCAAGAAGGATGAAAAGTCATTATGACCTTGATGCTTGCCAGGTCGGAGAACAATTTACAAGAATACATTTTGGATATTTTTGTGAACTCGACGATATTTCTCAAAAAAATTGGGAAGATGCAATAAGCATAGTTGAACCAATACTAATCAAATCACATATGCCCGCATTGAATGGCACGGATGTTAAGGGTTTTTTAGAGGGCCCGGATACAAACATTCTGGTATTTAACTGGGGTGACAAAGGGAAATTATCCCCGGAAGTTTCCAACTTGCGCTGTTCGGGATTTTATCATGATTGTGAAAAGTATAATTTTAAAGAACTCATTTTAAGAGATGAAGCCGGATTTAATGGGGAGCGCAATGGCGCCTGACAGAGCATTATAAATTTAAGGATTTTTAACCACAAACCTCACTAACCACAGGGACAAAAGGCAAAATCAACCGCGAAGGTGAAAAAGGCGCAGAAGGAAGGAAAACACGAAACAGGGTATTCCCTTATTCGCCTTTGCGGTTAAATTCTTCCTTTACCTTTTCAAGCCGGGATTTTCCCCGGCATTATTCCGGTTAAAGTTGATGAGGCTCCCCGCAAGAACAATCTCCTTTTCCGTTGGGTTGAGTTCCGGGACTTTGAGCGAAAAGGGAACCGCCCTGCCTTCAACAATAACGTAAGCCTCCACCGTGTCCCTGCCCTCCGCCACTGCCTGCCGGATGCCGGGGATGAACAGGTAATCGCCGTTTTTGAAGGGGGGCGTTCCCTCAAGGTTGAAGGGGAGGATGCCCCAGTTGATCAGGTTGCTGCGGTAGCGTTTGGTGGCGTATTCATTGGCGAAGTTCGCGGCCCCCCCCAGCACCCGCTGGCAGCTCGCGGCCTGTTCACGGGCGCTGCCGTCACCGGGCTTCCGGGCGAAGATGGCCGAACCAAGCTGAATATCCCTTGGACCGGTTTTTTTAAGGCCGTTGATGCTGTTTATCCCTTCAAGGACTGCGGCAAATTCCGGCAGATTTTCACCGGGGGCCTTTCCCGCAAGCAGCGCTTCTTCGGCAGCCCGCACCGCCTTCGCTTTAGCCACGTATTCCGGGTCCTTGCGGGAGAGGGTGTATTCGGCGAGGCCCTGGGGGTTGGAGCGGAAGGAGGAAGTCTCCCCGGAGGGGATGAGCTCATCGGTGGTGGTAACCGGGTCGGTAATAAAGGAAACGATTTTTAAGACCAGATTTTCACCCAGGGCCTCCATGGAAGGCCAGTCGGTGATGTTGGGGCCGTAGACCAGTTCCGCCCCCTTATCCGGCTTTCCCGCGCCGTTATACACACGGGTCCGGTAGGGGCCGTCGTCGTAATGGTAGGGGATGATTTTTTCTTCAAAGCCCAATGATTCCGCAGAAGCGAGGCAGCCGCCGTTTAAGGCGGTGGCGGCGATGCTCCGGGCATCCATGAGGGCCACCGAGGCGATCTGGCCGTTCATGGGTTTACTGCCCTCACGGTTGGGGAAATTCCGGGTGGTGTGGCGGATGGAAAGGCCGTTATTGGCGGGTACGTCCCCCGCGCCGAAACAGGGGCCGCAGAAGGCGGTGCGGATCACGGTCCCGGCGGCGATAAGCTCCGCAAGGGCGCCGTTTTTGGCAAGCTCCAGCATCACCGGCTGGCTGCCGGGGTACACCGCCAGCGAAAACGCGCCGGAGGTATTGATTGCGCCGCCGGAACCGCCCACGCCCGCCGCCGCGCCGCCGGAAAGTCGCCCGGCGCCATTTGCGAGGATGGCGTTTGCAGCCATGATGTTATCGAAGGTTCCCCCGGCGCAGCCCGCGATGATCCCCTGGTCGATGCGGATGCGGCGGGTGCCTCCTGAGCCTTCAATCTTGTCCCGCAGTTTGAGGGGCACCTTGGGGTTTTCAAGAACTTCAGCAGCGTCCTTTTCAACCTGGGCGAAGATGTCCTCCGGGTTGGCAAGGAGGGTGTCGATTTCAAACACATTGCTGGGGTGGAAAGGCAGGGCGATCATGGGCTTTATGGTGGAAAGGTCCACGTCGATGAGGCCGTCGTAATAGGCCTCTGCTTCGGGTTCAAGTTTTTGATAGGCCCCTGCCCTGCCGTGGATGGTGAGAAAATCCTTTACCGTGTCATCGGTTTCCCATATTGAAGACCAGCAGGTGGTTTCGGTGGTCATCACATCGATCCCGGCGCGGAAGTCCATGGGGAGGGCGGCAATGCCGCTGCCCGCAAATTCCAGGACGGCGTTTTTGGCGAAACCGTCCTTGAACACCGCGCCGATGATCGCCAGCGCCGCATCCTGGGGCCCCACTCCATTGCGGGGTTTACCGGAGAGGTGCACCAGAATCACCCTGGGGTAGGCCATGTCGTAGCTTTGCCGCAGGAGCTGTTTCACCAGCTCGCCGCCGCCCTCCCCTACCCCCATGGTTCCCAGCGCCCCGTAACGGGTGTGGCTGTCGCTCCCCAGGATCATCCTGCCGCAGCCTGCGGCTATTTCCCGGATAAAGGAATGGATCACCGCCAGGTGCGGGGGCACATAGACGCCGCCGTATTTTTTTGCCGCGGAAAGCCCAAAGAGGTGATCGTCCTCGTTGATGGTGCCGCCAACGGCGCAGAGGGAGTTGTGGCAGTTGGTCAGGTAATAGGGGATGGGAAACTGTTCCAGACCGCTCACCCTGGCGGTCTGCACGATGTTGACAAAGGTAATGTCATGGGAGGCCATGGCGTCAAAGTGAAGGGAAAGCTGCGCCGCAGTATCGCCTCCGGATTTATTGTGGGCGGCAAGAATCTTATGGGCCATGGTCCCCCGCCGGTAAAGGGCTTGAGGATTTTGCGGCAGGTTTTTCAGCGCCCCCTGATTCTCCGGGATATCCTCCACAATTTCTCTGCCCTTAAAAAGATAGACCCCGTTTTTCGCAATCCGTACCATAAAAACCGCCTTTATATAGATAATGTAAATAAAATACCGCAATACGTCAAATTTCACAATAGAGTTGTTCAATAACTTCAGTTATTGAACAACAACCATTAAAAAACGCAAAATACGGAGTATTTTGCAAGACTTGTTTAAGAACCAACCGGGTTCTTAAACAAGTCCAATAAGCCCCCGGAAGAATTGTGATCTCTGTAGTTAAAATTTTTCTCGTATGCTACATTTAAATGATGAAAGAAATCACGATCCTGCCCTCCGACCGTTACGGATACGATTTTATCAGCGGAGAATTACTTCCCCCCGGAAAGGATGAATATTGGCTGCGGAATGAACATCAAGCCGCAAGGCTTGGAGCCGATGGACTTGCGAGCCGCCATCCCTCCCCCTGGCGGCGGCTCAAGGCCCATGAACTCGAAATACTCGTGAAAAATGAAAACTACTGTTCGGACTGGAATAATTTTTTTGTCACCGATCCCTTTGAACCGGCCCTGGTCAAAAATTCCGCCTTCTACGGCCTTGTCCGCCTGGGAAGGCTGCAGGATGTGCTCCTCAAACACCACGACTTCAGCGTTCCCGCAGGGATACGGAACAGTACGATCATCTCCTGCGATATCGGCAACGACATGGCCATCCAGGACTGCCCCTATATTTCCCATTACATCATCGGGGACATCTGCATCCTCTCCCGGATCGATGAGATGCAAACCACCAACCACGCCAAGTTCGGCAACGGGGCCATCAAGGATGGTGAGAGCGAAGATGTGCGTGTCTGGATCGATGTGATGAACGAAGCGGGGGGCCGTTCGATTTTGCCCTTCGCCGACATGATAAGCGCGGACGCATTTCTCTGGGCCGCCTACCGGGACGACCGGGAACTTTCCGAACGCCTTACGGCCATCACCCAGGAATACTACGGCGGCCCCCGCGGCGCTTATGGCGTCATCGGGAATAACACCGTGATCCGGAGCTGCGCGGTTATCAAGGACGTCACCGTGGGGGAATGCGCCTATATCAAGGGCGCCAACAAACTCAAGAATTTAACGATACTGTCATCCAATGAAGAGTCCACCCAGATCGGCGAAGGGGTGGAGATGGTGAACGGCATCGTGGGCTATGGCTGTCATGCCTTCTACGGGTCCAAGGCGGTGCGCTTTGTCATGGGCCGCAACAGTAATCTGAAATACGGGGCGCGGCTGATCCATTCGGTGCTGGGGGATAACTCCACGGTCTCCTGCTGCGAACTCCTCAACAACCTTATCTTCCCGATCCACGAACAGCATCACAACAATTCATTTTTGATAGCGGGTTTAATTCAGGGGATGAGCAATATTGCCGCCGGGGCCACCATCGGCTCCAACCACAACAGCCGCGCAAACGACGGGGAACTCCGCGCTGGCCGTGGTTTCTGGCCGGGGCTTTCGGTTACCCTGAAACACTCAAGCCGCTTTGCCAGTTTCGTACTGATAAGCAAGGGGAACTATCCCCACGAACTCAATATCCCCCTCCCCTTTTCCATGGTGAACAACAATATCAACAAGAACCGCCTTGAGGTGATGCCCGCCTATTTCTGGATGCACAACCTCTACGCCCTGGAACGGAATTCCCGCAAGGCCGCAGACCGGGATCGGCGCAAAATAAAAATTCAGCATATCGAAATGGACTACCTGGCGCCTGACACTGCGGAAGAAATCATTAATGCGCTCTCCCTCCTTGACGCCTGGATAGCCGAGGCGGGACTTTCACCGGCTGACGTTCAGGCAGACACGGCCCAGGCGAACGTGGTTCGTACAATTCCCGCCAACGCCCTTGAACGGGGTAAACGGGGCGCAGTAATACTAAAGCCCCTCAGGGCCCGTTCCGCCTACCGCCGGATGCTCCACTTCTACGCCATGAAGACCCTTGCCCTCTGGTTTACGGATCACCGTAATACTGATTTTTCCGAATTCATTTCATTAATGAAAAACAGTAATACTACCGGAACCGAACGGGTCAAGGATTGGGTAAACATGGGGGGGCAGATCGTCCCCGCTTTCCGTGTCGATGAACTGCGGAAAAATATCCGGGAAGGAAGTATAAAAACCTGGGAAGCCATCCACGGCGTTTACGATGAATGGCATAATCAATACGGTGAAGACAGGGTTCGTCACGCATGGGCGGTTTATTGCATGTTCAAAAAGGCGGATATAGATACCTTTAAGACAGAATTGAAAGCGGCCCTTGAAACCCGCCGGTGGATCACCGAACAGGTCTATATCAGCAGGGCAAAGGATTTTCACGATCCCTTCAGGCGTATCACCTACCGCAACAGGGCGGAGATGGAAAGCGTTGCGGGAAAGGCGGAAGAAAATGTTTTTGTCCTCCAGGCTAAAACCGACGGAGAGGCTTTTGCGGCAATGGTTCAGGATCTGCTTGACCGGATTTAGGAGAAATGAATATGCACGGAGAACCTATCACAGAAATTGACATGATCATCCGCCTTGTCCTGGGAGCCCTCGCCGGGGCTATCATCGGTTTTGAACGGGCCAGCCGGCGCCAGGTGGCGGGGATGCGGACCCATGTCCTCATCTCTACCGGGGCAACCCTGCTGATGCTCCTTTCGATCTGGCTGCCCCAGGAGTACATCGGCCTTAAAAACGGGGACCCCGGACGAATCGCCGCCCAGGTGGTTTCGGGGATCGGCTTTTTGGGCGCCGGGGCGATCATCCGGCTGGGAAACAATATCCGGGGGCTCACCACCGCCGCTTCCCTCTGGCTCATCGCCGCAGTGGGCATGGCCATCGGCGCGGGGATGTTCACAGCCGCCGCCGTCACCGAGGTAATCAGCCTTCTCACCCTGATCGTCCTTGATAAATTCGAAAAACAGGTCTTTCCTTCGGTGCGAAACAAGATGCTGGAATTATTTTACAAAAACTCAAACCCCTCCGCCCAGGAAGCCGTGGATGTCCTCCAGGGCTTCGGCATCCGCGCCCAGTCCATTGATGTGGTACAAAGCAGCAAGGGAAAGGGCGCAAAACTGCGGCTCCTGGTAAGCATCCCCGATGCCACGGATCTTTCAAAACTCGCCAGGGCCCTTAAAGCCGCGGGGAATGTGGCGCGGATCGAGATTAAAGAAAAATACTGACACACAAGAATAGGAAGATCCACGGATTACACGGATTTAAGAAATTACACGGATGAAGAAAAAAATCCGCGTAATCCGTGGTCTCTTCTGTGTAAATCCGTGGTCTTTTTTTACTGATTCAGCAGTTTCAAAATTGGAATGTTGGGCTCCGAGAGTTCTATTGCGGCGGGAAAATCTTCTTTTTGCAGTAATACTGTTTCGCCGTCCATCTGGGCAAGGATGGGGTAATGGCCGGAGAACTCCACCCGGTGAGCGCTGAAGGGGATTGCCTCCGGCTTGTCGATGTGGCTGCCGGTGTTAAAGAGTTCCTTTAAGGCCACCTTGCGGAACAGGGACATCTGTTTTAAGGCGCAGACGTTCCGATCATCGGGGAGGATCATTTTATGGGAGCCGTATGTCCGGTGCCCGGAAGCCCCCACCGCGAGGAGGAGCACATCCTCGTGAAAGGCTTTTACCTCGTTTCCCTTTTCGTCCAATGCCCGCACCTCCATGGGACCCACTTTGTAGATCCGGTCATAGAGCAGGGAGGCAATATCCACCCAAAGTTTGTAGGAATCACCGGGGAGGCTGCCCTTCATCTTGTTGGTCATGTGGGTAACAAAGGCGTCCAGCCCCACGGAAAGGATATTGAAGGCAAGGAAGGGGCCTTTGCCTGCGGTGGCGGTGAGTAGGTGCAGGCTGCGCTGCCTTTCAATTTTTACCGGGCGGATCAAAAGTTCCAGGGCCGTGTCCAGTTCCGGCGCATCGGCGCCGTCGTTGCCGGTTCCCATGGGGAGCCTGAGTACCGCAAAATTCGCCCTCGCTGCGGGATCGGCATTATGCAAAACCGAAAGCACCTCAAGGCTGGTGCCGTCCCCTCCGGCGGTGATCACCAGGTAAAAGGGCGCGCTGCCCGTGCCGGACTTTTCAGAGCCGGCCTCGTCGATCAGGGCCCGGGTAATTTTCATCCCATCGCCGGGTCCCCGTGTCAGGAGCAGCCCATAGGCGCCTAAAAGGGCGCCGCCTTTACCATTGCTCTGATCAAGTTCACGGGCAGTATTGGAGGGACCGCTGTCGGCGCGCAGCGGATTAAGACCAAGGGCTTTCTGTTTGTAGTCCAGAAGAATGCGGTGATGTTTCTTCCACCGGGAGCGGATGGTAAAGCCCCCGGCGACAGGATTGGCGATGATGGTCCACTTGAGGGGACGACCGGGGCTGACCAGGGAATGGGAACAAATATCAGCCATAAGAGCGGCAAATACCTCGAGATCCATATTCCCAAGTTTACAGGAAACGCAAAACCGCCGCAAGCTCAGGGAGAAGGAGGGCAGCGTCGCCCCTCTATTACGGATCCGGTATATCGTGTTATGCTTCCACAAAGGAGATACCCATGCCCGAACCAGTCAAGAGAGACCCCAAAGCCCCAAGGTTCCTTCAAATTTCCGTCAAGGACAGCGAAGGTAAAGAATGGTCAACCATGATCGCCCAACCCAAGGAATTTTCCTCCGGATCGGTCGGTTTCTATGCATCCGATAAGAGTACCAACCCGGAAAGCGGGGAACGGTATCAATGCGGCCTGACCTTTACCTTGATTGGATCCAAGCCGGGAAAATAGGATTCAGGTGAAAGATGTGTGAATATACGGCAGCTCATACACATCCTTCACCCCGTCTACGAGGATTCCCCCCATACCCATTTCCAGGGGCAGGCTGATGTCAATTTCGTAGCGATCCCCCACGGCGATGCAGGCGTTTATCGGGGCGCCGCAAAGTTTCGCCGCCCTGCGGAAAGGGGCTTCGTGAGGTTTCGATACCTTGCAGGTGTCAAGGCCGATGACCAGGGGGATATATTCATCCGCGCCCAGACAGGCAAGGGTGCGGCGTGCAATGGAAACAGGGTTATTGGTAACCACCGCCAGTTTACAGGATGCAGCAAGGACACGCAGGGTTTCGCAGAGCTGCGGATCACGGGTAAGGTAACGCTCCGGTTCGTAGAGCATCTCCCGCCACCGGATGCTTTCTTCGATACTTACATCGAAATTCTTAAAGGTATTTCCTAAACTGATCCCTTTACCGGAATGCTGGGCGGACCAATCATCCTGATAATCCTTTATCAATTTTTGCATCTCCGCAAAACTTTTTCCCTGTAATGCGGCGAGTTTTTTAACAGGAAGATCGATTTGGGAGCGCATATATTCATCGTGGGTGTAGAGGGTACCGTCCATATCGAAGATCAGGGCCAGAGGATGTTCAGGAAGCTGAAATATTTTCATTGATCAGTATTACTGCGATTTACATCGCTTCGATTATTATCGCCCTTGTCCGCCGCGAGGAGCCGCCCGATGACTTCCCGGTTATCAAGGAGGGAACTTAAGGAAAGCTGCTGGTGGAGCCGGGAAATGGTCTGAGCGAAGAGCTGGGCGATATTCACGCTGATGTACCATTCGCGTTTTAAAACCTCTTCCTGGTAAATCGCGTTGGTACCGATGATGCGGTAAAAGAGGCCCTGCTTGTAGGCTTCATCAAAATAGGTGATGGCGTTGCCGGAAAAGAGGGGCAGGCTGATGGAACAGATTATTTTACCCGCGCCATTTTCCTTGAGGAGCCTCATTCCCTTTAAAAGGGTACCGCCGGTGCCCAGCATATCATCGGCCATGAAGACGGTCTTGCCCGCTACATTCCCCAGAAGTTTGATTTCGGAGATGTTGTTTTCCAGGGCGTCCTTGCTGACCCGGGAATAATCCCGCTCCTTGTAGAGCAGGGCCAGGGGCTTCTTGAGGGCGGTGGCGTAGAATTTGTTCCGGTCCACCGCGCCGGTGTCAGGAGAAACCACCACAAAATCGTCACAGAGAACGCACTCCATTTTGGAGAGGGTCCGGATGATCTGGTAACTGGCGTGGAGGTTCTCAAGCCGCATCCTATCAAAGGAATTGACGATGTCCCGTGAATGAATATCCAAGGTGATGATCCGGCTGACCCCCAGGCCCTCCAGGATCTTCCCCACACGGCTGGCGGTGAGCCCCTCCCGGCCCTTGGTCTTGTGCTGACGGGCGTAGGGGTAAATCGGCAGCACCACCGTAACCCGCTCGGCGCCGGCCTGCTTTGCCGCATCCACGGTGACGAGGACCGTCATGAGGTGATCGTTTACGGTGAGGGCCTTCTTCACATTCCCATCGTTAAAATTCACCGGGAAGCGGTTTTCCACATCCTGAATGATATAGATGTCCTTGCCCCGGATGGATTCAAGAATTTCCGCCTTTACTTCCCCGTTGGCAAAGATGGTAAACCGGGAGGAAACCTTGAAATGGGGCACCCGGAATTTTTCCGGCGTACCCGGCAGATGATGGGCGGGAGACAGGGCGTCGTTAATAAAGTTGATCTGCTGAATTACCGCAGAGGTATCCATGCTGTACCGTTTGGCCATTTCGGCGGCGGTATTCTCAAAACTGCGGCGATACCCTTTTTTGAGCCAGGAGACAACTTCATTGGCAAAAATCTCACCGCCGGGACAGGCTATTACGGCAAGATTTGCCGGGTTGGAGTAGTTCATGGGTATTCAAGTTTTGCACAGGACGCATTAGTTTTCAAGTGGGAAATTCTTACCAAAGGCGGCAAAGGCTGGGAAAAAGCCCTTTTTATGGTATAATTCCCTTATGAACCAGTCTGAAAGGGCCAAGCCATTACGCTCTATTTGCAAAAAAGGGAAATATGCGTATATTTAAGGCGAAGTGGTTTACCAAATTTGCCCAAAAAGCAAATATTAAGGACGCGGACTTAAAGGCCGCTGCCGATCTGATAGATCGGGGGGAAAGCAGCGCCGATGACTTGGGCGGGAATGTTTTCAAACTTCGGTTTGCCAGACCGGGGGAAGGTAAACGGGGTAGTTATAGGTTTATCCTGTTTTTCCGGCAAGGTGAACGGTTATTTTTCCGTTTTGCCTATGCCAAATCGGAGTTGGATAATATCAGCGACAAGGAACTAAGGCGATTAAGGCGAACTGCGAAAACGGTGCTTAGCCTTACGGATAAGGAAATTGAAGAAGCCCTAAAAGATGGGCTCTTTAAGGAGATCGGGTCATGAAGAAATATGAAAGCGAATTGATGAAATCCCTGCATGAAGAGGCAAAATACTTTCATAACAAGGGTATTATAAGCGCCGATGAAATGAAGGAATACGATGAAGACTGTCTTGTCTCAACAGCCGACACTGCCGGGGCCTCTACCGTGAAGCGCTCCCCTGCAGTTGCCGCCGCATCCGCACCCCACGGCCATAGCGTCAAATAGAGAAGCCCAAGACATAGAATCTGTTGAAATGAGCTAATTTCGGCCCGCTAGTTTTCAAGTATGGTATTTGATGAATTTTGCTAATTTTATACAGGATAATGAATTAGGGGTGGTATGAGGCCCCCGGTTCACAAATAGTTCACAAAAAAGGGTGAGAAAATAGCTGGAAAAAAGCCCCTTTTATGGTATAATTCCCTTATGAAACAGTCTGAAAGGGCCAAGTCGTTACGCCCTGTTTGCAAAAAAGGGAAATATGCGTATATTTGTTTACCAAGTTGGCCAAAAAAGCGGGGATAATCGATACAGACCTGACCTTTTGGGGAAAAATAGGTTATAGTTAAACATGGATGTTACATGGGACCCTGCAAAGAACGAGAAAAACATCCGGGAACGGAGTTTGCCGTTCTCCTTGGGCGGGGTGGTGCTTGATGACATACAACGCCTTGAGCGGCACGATGCAGAGCATAGCACCCCCAAACAGGACCGTTGGCAAACCATCGGCCTTGCGGGTAAAGTGCTTTTTGTGGTGTATATGGAGCGCGGGGATGTGCCTCATATTATTTCAGTTCGTTTAGCGGACCCCGAAGAACGGAGGTTATATCATGGCAATAGAGAGATATTCCCGGAAGGCTGGTACAGGGTTAACCCCTCAGGAACTGGCAATGCTTGAGGAAGCGGAGAAACGCCCCCAAGTGTATGATGATGATTGCCCGAAGCTTACCCCTCAGCAGCTTGCGGAGTTTCACCCGGTGCATTTTGACAGCATGGAGGAAC